>JBJFAQ010000221.1:0-2868 GCA_051887995.1 Eubacteriales bacterium | reverse complement strand
ATTATCTGAAAAGCGGTCCGTATGCCGCGCATGCACGGTAGTCCTGTCCTTCCTTGTCCATTCCGAATGCATTCCACGCAGAAGGACGGAAAATCTTATCCTCTGGCACATTGTGCATGGCGATCGGAATACGAAGCATTGAGCAGAGCGTAATAAGATCTGCTCCGATATGGCCATAAGAGATAGCGCCGTGATTTGCACCCCAGTTATTCATTACGTCGTATGCCGAACGGAAAGCTCCGCTGCCTGTCACACGCGGAACAAACCAAGTGCAGGGCCATGTATAGTCGGTGCGTTTCCAGAGCGTATCCGTAACATCGTCCGGAAGATCGACAGACCATCCCTCCGCTATCTGAAGCATAGGACCTAGACCCTTAACAAGGTTAAGACGTATCATTGTCATCGGCATTTCGCCTCTTGTCACAAACCTTGAGGAATATCCTCCGCCTCTAAAATACCCAAGATCTGCATAATTCCACGTAGTGTTCTCAATTATAGCCTTCTGATCAGCTTCGCTTACCTCATACCACGGCTTTATTATGCGGTTTCCGTCCTTATCGCGTGCTTCTCCGTTTGCGTCGAGGCAGCATGCGCCGGAATTGATAAGGTGTATAAAGCCGCCCGCTTCTTTTGCATGTCCGTCAAGCTCGTATCCCGTAACGCGTTTTACGGAAGATTCGCTCCAGTATGTACGTACGTCGGCAAACATCTGCGCCCTACAGGTGAGCAATTTCATGAAAAGCATGCCAAGACCGTTTAAGGTGTCGTTTTCGGTTGCAAGAATGTAAGGCTCTCTCGCTCCGTTCCAGTCAAACGAGGTGTTAAGAAGCGCCTCGGGGTAATCGCAATTGGGATAGAAATCCGTCCATTGCCGTTGCCCCTGAAAACCGGCGGCAATCGCGTTGTGTCCGACCATCTCCTCCTCGCACCCGGCGGGAAGATTTTTGTTTCCGTTCATGAGGTCCTTTATTATTACCATCATTTTAACGACAAATTCCCAGTCCGAGTCTTTCTGCGCTCTTGTCTTTTGAATATTCTCAGGGTTTTTATCAAATCCTTCTATGCAGTGCTCTTTTGTCCATTTAAGAGCCTTCTGATACTCTTTTTCGTCATAAATGCCTTCCGTCATTCGACGTATAATCTCCACCTCATCTACCGATTCAACTCGCATACCCAGATATTCTTCAATAAATTCAGGGCTGATTATTGAGCCGCCGATTCCCATTGTTACAGAACCGATTTGAAGATATGACTTTCCTCTCATTGTAGCCGCCGCAACTGCCGCACGACCGAAACGAAGCAGTTTTTCCTTTACATCTTCCGGAATTTCCGTATCGTCGGCATCGCAGACGTCGTGACCGTATATTCCGAACGCCGGAAGTCCTTTCTGCGAATGTGTTGCAAGCACGGAGGCAAGATAAACCGCTCCGGGTCTCTCAGTGCCGTTAAAGCCCCATACCGCCTTTATCGTGAGAGGATCCATATCCATTGTTTCCGCACCGTAGCACCAGCACGGGGTAACTGTAAGTGTGATATCAACGTTCTCGCGCTTGAATTTTGCTGCGCAGGCGGCCGCTTCTCCCACTCTGCCTATGGTCGTGTCCGCAATAACAACTTTTACAGGCTCTCCGTTTGAATACCTTAAATTTTCGGAAAACAGCTTCGCCGCTCTTTTTGCCATGTTCATAGTCTGTTCTTCAAGAGATTCGCGCACCTTCATAACCCCGCGTCTGCCGTCTATGGTGGGGCGTATTCCTATAACCGGATAATCTCCGACAAGTCTTGATTCTGCCATTTGCTTCTCTCCTATTCTTGACTTTGCAAGTCATTTGTTATATAATTACAATAGCATAAAAAAGGAAAAAAGCATATGTGATTTTTCACCTTATATATGGAGATTTTAACATGAAATTTGAAACGAACAGTTTAATGCACATTGAACTCTCCAGACTGAACATGGAACTTTTGCAGTCAAGCTATGTATATATTGACAAGAGCTGGAACAGCCGCGTAAGCGACAAATCCTCTTTCACAAGAATTTATCTTGTGACAAGCGGAAGCGGCCGAATCATCTGTTCCGGAGAAGAAACGGCGCTCTTGCCGGGAAATATATACATTATTCCAGCCAACACGGATTTTTACCATTATTGTGACAACAAAATGGAAAAGCTCTATTTTCACGTGCGACTTCTTAGGTTTGACCGCGGCGATCTTTTCGGTTCGGTAAAAAAATGTATCATTTTAGAAAACAGACACAAGCAGATAGACAATCTGGTGAACCTGTACAGAGAAAGCAGCGTCGGGAAGGCTCTTACTCTGAAGTCGGAAATATTTGAAATACTGAGCGAAGCGCTTGACAAATCCGATGCACCGCCGGAAGCGATAAAAAAATATTCCGCGCTCGTAAAGCGTGTGATACATTATGTCGAGCGAAATCCTTCCTACAGCCTGTCTGCCGGAGGACTTGCACAGAAATTTTTTATTTCTTCAAGCCGACTGCAAAAAGTTTTCCGAGAAGAAGTCGGGGTTTCGCTCGGAAAATACATTCACCGTCAGGTAATATCCGCAACAGAGCTTAAGCTGAGAAATACAGAGGAAAGCATTGCAGAAATAAGCAGCGCATTCGGTTTTTGCGATCAGTTTTATTTTTCGAGAGTTTTTTCTCAGTATTACGGAGTTTCCCCGAGCAAATACAGAAAAAATCTGATGTCAAAAAAATAGAAAAAGCCGTGCGCGTATACGCACGGCTTTTTCTCATTTAAGTCCCAGCGAATGAAGATAGTCGTAGCTGCGTTTAAGGCATTTGAACGGGTCTTCTCCGTAGCAGTTGTCCTGCTCAACAAAGATAAATTCCGTTCCGCCTTTTTC
>JBJFAQ010000220.1:0-2881 GCA_051887995.1 Eubacteriales bacterium | reverse complement strand
TTAAACTCATTGAAGAAGATGCCCATAACATCTTCGCCGTTCCAATGATCGGAATTAACGCAATCCGATATTTCGGAAACCCAATTAATAAAGTTATTAATCGCTTCTTGATTTGTAGTATTATTCATCTTGATTTCTGAGTAAACCTCTGTAAGCAAATCAAGTTTCAAATTTTGTTTTCTGCTTTCTTCTAAAGACTTCGAAAGTGTACTAAGAATAGAGTTTTCATCAATGTAAAACTCATGTTCTCAATTAATAATGCGCCATATCTTTTAGCAACCAATGCACACGCTGTAAAAATCATACGATGATATAGATTTTTAATGCCAAATTCTGTATGTAGACAGTCATTTATACGCTTTGTCAGATTGTAAATATGTTGCTTATCAATATTATCTTGTGTAAAAAGCGACAAATAATATGATTTGTCTTGAAGTACATTTGAAATTTCTGTTTTACAAAGTTCTATATCGTTTTTAAACACTCTAATATCTACGCCATTATATAAAATTCCACATACATTTTTGTATTTTTTCCTGACGATATCACAGTTTTTAATAAGCTCGTTTACGTATTTTTGCAAGAAAATGTCTTCTTGTTCGGATTTAGTTTCCAAAATAATAGCAGGCATTGAGCAATCATCGGGTAGATACCATCCATCAGGCTTATCAATCACGCCTTTAAATCCCAACTGATTAAATGTTGTAATTTGTCCTGTTCCTTGTTTTACATTGGTTTCAACTTTGTCAAAGCCAAGTTGTGTTTTAGCACTATCTCTAACTTCGTCCTCGGTACGATATGCTATTTTATTTGCCATTGCCGTTTCCCCCGTTTTCTTCTTGCTTCTTTAGGTATTCATCAGCCGCTTTGTTAAACAAATCTGCCATACTGTGCATATCATCATCATAAGCAATGGCTGCGAGCAAGCGTTTAACTTTATCAGGAGCCATTCTAAATTGGACTTGTCTTGTTCGAGTGGCTTTGTTTTCCTTAACCAAAGATATCGCCTCCTATATGATATCATTAAATCTTGAGATAATGATATCATATTTTCAATTAGAAATCAAGTCATAATTGAAAATTTTGCTTAAAAAATGGTAGTGTAACCTCATCAATATGAGGTTACACCACCATTTCTAAAATACTTCCTTATTAGCCCGTGGTCAAGTGGGCGTCCCGGTTTTTTGCGATTTATTCAATTTTATATGTCGTACCGTCTTTTGTGTCAATCAGAGTGACGCCTTTTGACATAAGATAATTGCGTATGCGGTCTGCCTCAGCATAATTTTTAGCCTTCTTTGCCTCGGTACGCTCTGCAATGAGCCGTTCTGTTTCGGCAATAAGCTCGGCATCTGCGTTCTGAGGTGGATTTTGGTTTTTTTCGGCTTCTTTTGCTCTTTTTGCGTGTTCCATGAGCCCAAGGGAAAGAACTTTGTCAAAATCTTCGATAAGGGCAAGCTTTGTCGCATCGCTTACGTCCGATTTCAGCACGTCGTAGAGCGCGGTGACGGCAAGCGAGGTGTTAAGGTCGTTGTCGAGCGCGTCGGTGAAGCTTTTCTTAAGCTCACTGAACTTCTGCCTGTCGACCTCTCCTCCCTCTTTGAGCGCGGCAATGCGGGAGATTAGCTTTTCGTAGGCTGTTGAGGCGTTGTCAAGGTTTTCATATGTGAATACCAGCGCCTTGCGGTAATGCGACTGGAGGCAGAAGAAGCGGTATGCAAGCGGGTCGTAGCCCTTTGACTCAAGCAGGGAAACGGTCAGAAATTCTCCTTTAGATTTTGACATTTTTCCTGACGAGGTGTTAAGGTGCAGGACATGGAACCAGTATTTGCACCACTCATGACCGAGGTACGCTTCGGACTGTGCGATTTCGTTTGTGTGGTGGGGAAATGCGTTGTCGATGCCACCGCAGTGAATATCAAGGTACTCTCCGAGGTGTTTCATCGAGATGCAGGAGCATTCGATGTGCCAGCCCGGATATCCGACGCCCCACGGAGAGTCCCATTTCAGCGCCTGATCCTCAAACTTGGACTTGGTAAACCACAAAACAAAGTCGTTTTTGTTACGCTTGTTTTCGTCGGCTTCAACCCCTTCGCGCACGCCTACTGCAAGGTCGTCCTCGTCAAAATTGTTGAAAACATAGTACTGCTTCAGTTTTGACGTGTCAAAATAGACGTTTCCTCCGGCGAGATACGCAAAGCCTTTTTCGATAAGCCCCTCGATGACGCGGATGAAATCGTCGATGCAGTGCGTCGCAGGCTCGATGACATCGGGCTTTTTAATGTTCAGCTTGTCGCAGTCGGCAAAGAAAGCGTCGGTATAGAACTTGGCGATTTCCATGACGGTCTTGTGCTCGCGCTTTGCGCCTTTCAGCATTTTGTCCTCGCCCTCGTCCGCATCCGATGTAAGGTGACCGACATCGGTGATGTTCATGACGCGCTTTACGTCATATCCGCTGTAACGGAAATACTTTTCAAGCACGTCCTCCATAATGTAGGAGCGCAGATTTCCTATGTGGGCGAAATGGTATACCGTCGGACCGCAGGTGTACATCTTCACCTTGCCCGGCTCTCTCGGAACAAATTCCTGTCTTGTCCTTGTAAGAGAATTGTAAAGAAGCATTTTTGTTTATTCCTCCGTGGCTTATTCCTTTTCTGCCTTTTTCTCAAGTTCTGCAATTCTTTCTTCGATGCGGCGAAGCTCTGCGGCAACGGGGTCTGGAATATGCACCTGGTCGAGGTCGTCGACCCGCTGACCTTCTCTGCGGACGACTCTTGCAGGTATTCCTACCGCAGTGCAGTTTTCCGGGATTTCCGAAAGAACGACAGCGCCCGCGGCAACCTTTGACTTGTCTCCTATTTTCAAAGGACCGAGCACCTTT
>JBJFAQ010000219.1:0-2909 GCA_051887995.1 Eubacteriales bacterium | reverse complement strand
TGATGTGGTGTGTATTACCATGAATCCAGAAGCGGCGGCGTGTCCCATCACATTTTCAGGGCATATGGATACTGTTCACCCAATAGGAGCATTCGGCAGTCCTGCGGTGCGCCGCGACAAAGAAAAAATTTACGGCCCCGGCGTAATAGACTGTAAGGGCGGAATTGCCGCGGCATTTCTTGCAATGGACGCTTTGCATCAATGCGGGTTTAAATCGCGTCCGATACAGCTCCTGCTCCAAAGCGATGAAGAAAACGGAAGCCGGCTTAGCCAAAAAGCTACGATAAACTATATATGTGAAAAATCAAGAAATTCAATTGCTTTTTTGAATTTGGAAGGACATACTGCGGGTGAAGCATGTTTACAGCGAAAGGGAATTATAACCTTTACTTTTACTGTAAAGGGCGTTGAAGCACATGCGTCTCAATGTGCTTGTATCGGCGCAAATGCTATTGCAGAAGCGGCATACAAGATTCTGGAAATTGAAAAAATCAAGGACGCCGAGGGAATCACTTGCTGTTGCGGTATTATCAGCGGAGGAAGCGCGGTGAATACGGTTCCGGGACAATGCGAATTTAAGGTAAATGTGCGCTTTGCAACCGTTTCGCAGCAAAAATGGATTTGTGAATACATGCAAAATATTGCCGACAAGGTGTATATTACAGGCTGTAAAACAACCGTTCAGCAGTCATCATACCGCATTGCAATGGAATACTCAAAGAAAAATGCAGAGCTTTTAGAAACGATAAATAAAAGCTTTAAGGAGAGCGGTCTGCCCTTGCTCACGGCAAGCAAGAGAACAGGAGGCTCGGATGCGGCGGATGTAACAGCATATGGCGTCCCCTGCGTTGATTCGCTTGGTGTCGTCGGAGGAAAAATTCACACTTCCGAGGAATTTGCTTATATTGATTCGCTTGCAGAATCGGCAAAAAGGCTCGTTTCCGTGGTTTTGTATATGAGTAAATAAACTCATGGGTTTTCTCTTAAATGCGAAATGGGAGAATAATGCGATGAAAGAGATTTGTTACGATGCCGATATTTGTGTTGTCGGTGGAGGAATGGCAGGACTTTGTACAGCCATTGCGGCGGCAAGAAAGGGGCTTGAAACCGTTCTTGTTCAGGACAGGCCCGTTCTTGGCGGAAACGCGTCCGGGGAGATACGTATGTGGGTGTGCGGTGCTCACGGAAAGGACAACAGAGAGACCGGAATAATCGAGGAAATCATGCTCGAAAACTTTTATCAGAATCGGGGACTTAAATATCCCATATGGGACAGCGTTCTATACGAAAAAGCCAAAAATCAGCCTCATCTGACACTCTTACTGAACTCGAGCTGCCTTGACGCCAAGACCGACGGAAACAGAATAAAGAGCATAAAGGCATGGCAGTCCAATGCCGAAACATTTCATATCATTTCAGCCGAATATTTTGCAGACTGCTCCGGTGACTCTGTTCTTGCTCCGCTCTCCGGAGCTGAATATATGTACGGAAGAGAGTCAAAATCGGACTTCGGGGAAACCATACCGCCAAGCGTTGCCGACAAAAAGACAATGGGCATGAGCTGTCTTTTTCAGATAAGAGAAACGCCGCATAAGGTGGATTTCGTTCCTCCTGAATGGGCATATGAGTATCCGACGGACGCCGATTTGCCGTATAAGGACCACTTTATCGGAAACAATTTCTGGTGGATAGAGATAGGCGGCGAATGGGACTGTATACACGATACCGACAGATGCCGTGACGAGCTTCTCAGAATATGCTACGGAGTCTGGGACCATATGAAGAATAAGGGTGACCACGGCGTTGACAACTGGGAGCTTGAATGGATAGGTTTTTTGCCCGGTAAACGCGAGAGCCGCAGATATGTGGGCAAATACATAGTAACCCAGAACGATGTAGAGGCAGGCGGCAAATTCGACGATATGGTCGCATATGCCGGCTGGACTATGGATGACCATTTTCCGGAGGGGTTCTATTATACTAAGGGGCACCCCACGATATATCATCCTGCGCCTCAGCCGTGGGGTCTGCCGCTTAGCTGTATGATATCAAAAAACATAGAAAATCTTGTTTTCGCCGGCAGAAACATAAGCGTTACCCATGCGGCGCTCAGTTCTTCAAGAGTAATGGCAACCTGCGCCATTCTGGGGCAGGCGCTCGGGACCGCAGTGGCAAAGGCAATACGCGATAATTGCCGGGTAGAAGATGTAAATACAGATGAACTGCGTCAGGAACTGATGGACGACGACTGCTATATTCCATGGCACAAAAGAGAAGTATCTCCTCTTTCAAAATCGGCAAAGTGCACCGACGATATTGTCAGGAACGGACTTGACAGAGGCGAAGAGAATCTGTGGATAGGAAGGAGCGGCGATACTGTCGAATACGAATTTGACGGCGACACGGAAATCAAAAAAATCAGGCTTGTATTTGACAGTGATCTTAACCGAAATTATCATAATATGCCATGCTGCTATCCTCTTGTCGAGACGAAATTCAAACTTCCCGCAACGCTTATCAAGGAATACAGTATTTACGGCGTATCCGAAAACGGTGATACAGTAAGTCTTTCGGTCGCAAATAACCATCAGCGCTTTGTTTTGCATGATGTTGACTGGAAGGTGAAGAAAGTAAGGTTTGTTCCGGTTTCCACAAACGGCTGCGAGGATTTTCGCCTTTTTGGATTTGAGGTTAGGTAAATTTTGAATTGATAATTTACAAACGACGTCGGGAAAATAAGAAAAATTTTTAATTTTATCTTGCTTTATAAGCAAAGGCAATTACAACATTTTTGAAATCAATGAGACTCTGTTTGCTTTTGATCAGAGCTTGTTAGGAGCGTGATACAATGATTAAATTTATATGCTACCCCAAATGCACCACTTGTCAAAAGGCAAAGAAGTGGCTCG
>JBJFAQ010000218.1:0-2921 GCA_051887995.1 Eubacteriales bacterium | reverse complement strand
AATCCGACTGTATGATACTTTCGCTTTGCGGTATGACCTTTATGGTTGATACCGCCGACGTCGACGATTATGAAAAAATAAGCGCGAAACTTGATTCGCTCTCTGTCACCGTCATAGACTGCCTTGTCATAACCCATTTTGACAAGGACCACATCGGAAGTGCGGCACAGCTCATACAAAACTATGAGGTGAAGCGGATAATCGCACCGTCTTATAAAAAGGATTCGTCGGAATATGTCGAATTTGTTTCTGCGGCGTACAGAGAAAGCATCGAAATTGAAAAAATCACCGAAACTTGTGTCATAGAATCCGCCGAAAACCGCAAAATCGTTATTTATCCTCCTACACGCGATTACGGCGACGACAATAACAATTCGCTTATAACGGCGGTATACGCAGGAGACTGCGCCATGCTCCTGATGGGAGACGCCGAAAAGGAACGAACATTCGATTTTCTCGATGAGTGGTGTTCGGAAAAGTTTGATATCGTGAAGCTACCGCATCACGGAGACTATTTTAAGGAGCTTAAAACCTTTTTTGATATTGCAAGACCGGAGTACTGTATCGTTACGGTAGGCGAACGGGCATCCGCCGAGGAAAAACTGCTTGCGCTCGCGTCAAATTACGGGAGCAGACTGCTTTATTCCTGTGACGGAGAAATATATGTAAAAATGCTCTGCACTACCGACGGAAAAACCACTGAATTTAAAGTATATCAGTAAGGAGAAATAAATGAAAACATCGCTTGTGATTCTGGCAGCAGGTATAGGTTCGCGTTTCGGAGGCGGCATCAAGCAGATAACGCCGGTAGGTCCCGGAGGGGAAATCATTATAGACTATTCAATAAGAGACGCGCTCGATGCGGGATTCAACAAGGTCGTTTTTATAATCCGCAAGGATATAGAAAAGGACTTTAAGGAGGCTATCGGGAACAGGGTCGAGAAGCTCTGTGAGGTGGAATACGTTTATCAGTCGGTATCCGATCTTCCGATAATGACAGAAGAGACAAAAGGGCGTGTGAAGCCGTGGGGAACGACACATGCGCTCTGGTGCGCGAGAAAAGCGGTGCACGAGCCGTTTCTCGTAATAAATGCCGACGATTATTACGGCAAGAACGCATATAAGACCGCGCACGATTTCCTTGTTTCGCTTGGCAACGGGAACGCCTCGGCTGACGCCGGAATCATTTCTTTTGTCCTTAAAAATACGCTCAGTGAAAACGGCGGCGTTACCCGCGGAATATGCAAGGTAAATGAAAAAGGCTTCCTCTCCGACGTTGAGGAAACCTATAACATCATGAAAGACGAACGTGGAGCATACACGCTTAGCGAGAGCGGGGAAAGACAGGATATTGACGCGGATTCCCCTGTTTCGATGAATATGTGGTGCTTCACACCACCGATATTTGAAGCGGCGGAGCACGCTCTTGTACTCTTTCTTATGTCTCTCGGAGACGGGGGAGCAAAAAAGGAGCATGTACTTCCGACGCTTGTAAAAACTTTGATTGAAAGAGAAGAAATCTCCGTAAAGGTGCTCTCATCTGACGACACATGGGTCGGCGTTACATATAAAGAGGACACCCCTATGGTCGTTGAATATTTCAAAAAGCTGATTTCTGACGGAGTATATCCCGAAAGGCTTTACTGAGGAATAACATATAGGTTTAAATCCCATGCCGGAAGGTATTCAAATCTGCGCAGATACAGCTTTGCACCGCGGCAAAGCTCTGCCGCTTTTTGCGGAAGGACAAACATGTCCTCGCTTCTGTGATACATAGAGATAAGAAGTTCGGGGGAACATCTGTAAATAGTCTCTCTTGAGCCTTCGAGCGCTTCGTATTCCGAGCCTTCGACATCGTATTTTATATAATCGACAGGGCTTTCGCCGATAATTTCGTCGAGCGGCATCGCTGTTACCTCAGTTACCTTTTTCCCGGCGTCCGCACGGCACAGATTGGCATTACGGTTGCCGCTGCCGTCAAAATAAAGCGTTTCTCTGCGGTTCCATGCGGCACATTCAAAGCATTTAACTTCAAATCTGTTTTCGGACTCGGCGTATGCCGAAAGCTTTTTGAAGGTTCGCCTGTCAGGCTCAAGCGCGTATACGGTTTCAAGGTTTGATGAATAATCCGCAAGTTCTCTTACGGTGTCGCCGTTATATGCTCCGAGATCTGCCGCGGCTCTGTAATGCGAGGGAGACAGCACGGAGCGCCAAACTTCATTTCTTTCCGACGTGCTTGCTTTCAGAAACGGCAGTTTTCCTGTAAGATTTGCATTGATTACGGCAGAATAGACCTCGCGCGAGCGCTCGTCGGAAAACATTTCGTATACTTTTCTGAAATCATCTTCGTGCGAAAGATAAAAGTCCATATCGAAAAGCGTTTCTCCGAAAACGGGAACGCTCGGAACGTAAAGCTCGGCCTCCGAAGCAATTTCATCTATGTGCCGAAGCACTTCCGGAATAGAAGTAGCAAAGGAAAGAAGCACAATAAAGCTGCTGTATTTTTTCTTGATGTCGGAATAGCTCAGCACCGTCTTTCCGTGAAACTGATGGCCTCGCACAAATCCGTCGCTTGCAAAAAAATCGCTTATTTCAATTCCTTTTTCGGAGCAGACCTTAAGAATTTTGTCCGCACCGTTGCCCATGCCGTACATTACGATTTTTTTGCCGGAATCGCGCAGATAAGTCCATAAATCCCTGTCTTCCGAGGTCAGTTTTTTCATATTATCACCTGAAAATAAAAATTTGTGAGGTTAAAAAATGGATTGCCTGTTTTGTAAAATCATTTCCGGGGAAATTCCCTCAAAAAAGGTGTTTGAAAACGAATATGTCTATGCTTTCTGCGATATAAATCCGCAGGCACCGGTTCATATTCTCGCAGTACCGAAAAAGCATATAGCTTCGGCGGACGATGTAAGCGC
>JBJFAQ010000217.1:0-2924 GCA_051887995.1 Eubacteriales bacterium | reverse complement strand
CTTCGGTCAGCAGGGTAGTGTATGTGCCTCTGCGGTGCTTTTTCAAGAAGTCGAGCCGTATCTGCCCGTATTTGCCGAAGTAGACTTTCGGTTGCTCCGGCAACGCAAGGTTAGGGTAATAAATACCGCCGATTTGGGTGTAAGTGATTTGATTTTCTTTCATAGTAATATCCTCCTTTGCTTTGTGCTATCATTATATCGCAAAGGAAAACAAACCACAAATGTGCGAATAAAGAAAAGACGAAAAACGCCGAAAAGTTTCTCGTCTTGTTCTTTTTGCCTTGTGCAATGCCCGTGTCTTGGTTTATGTCCTTAAGAACACGTGGCATTTCCACGCCGCGGTTTTTATATGTACATAGTTGTTCAAATTACAAACCTACGGAAGAATGCGTTCGGTTTCGGAACGTATTTCCTTTCTCATAAGAAACAGTATAATAAGGTTGATTATCGTCATCATGCCGAGGGAAAAGTCCGAAAGCTGCCATACGAAAAGATTTATTTCTCCGCAGCCGAAAAAAACGCATATGAGAAAAAGCAGTTTGTACATTTTCTCGGCGGCACGGCTTTTTGTAAGGTATCGAAGCGTCGTAAGACCGTAGTACGCCCAGCAAATTATCGTCGCATAGGCAAAAAAGAATACCATTACCGTCATGCAGAGCGGCGCATACCTTCCGAGCGCCGTTCCGTATGAAACCAGTACGAGCTTCATTTCATCACCCGCCGTATACCCGGAAAGCTCACCTCCTGTGACGAGAAGTATAGACAAGGCGGTCAGAGTGCAGAGCAGAACCGTATCGACAAAAACCTCTATGATTCCCCACAGTCCCTGAACGGCGGGCAGCGCATTTCCCGAGGAAGCATGCGCCATAGGCGCAGTGCCGCAGCCTGCCTCGTTTGAAAGCAGTCCGCGCATACAGCCGAAGTGAAGAGCGGCGGCAAATGCGGAGCCGGCAAGCCCGCCGCCCGCACTGCGCAGAGAAAAGGCATTTTTCATAATCAGCAGCACCGTGTACGGCAGTCTTTCACGAAATCTGAAAATTACGATGACGGACAAGATAACGTATATCGCCGTCATGACCGGAATTATAACGGTTGTGAGGGAGGAAATGTCATATATGTTTTTAAGGAGTACAAAACCGACGAGAATTACAAGAACTGCCCCGATAATATAATACGGAATACGGCTGACGGAGGAAAAAGAGGAGCTGACGGCATTCGCCTGAAGCATACAGCCCATCGAAACGGAGTTCAGAAGGCATAGAAGTGCAAACGCCCCTCCGTAGAATTTTCCAAGGCGCGGAGCGCGTTTTTCGCGGAAATAATCTTCCATATAATACATTGCTCCTCCGTAGTGTAGGGAAGCCGATGACCTGCCGTGACGCCTTGCAAGGACGATTTCACCGTATTTCAGCACCATTGCCGCCGCGGCGCTGACAATCATCCAGAAAACAGCCCCCGGTCCTCCGAGCAGTATAGCTCCCGCAACGCCGACGATGTTTCCGACTCCGAGCGTTCCGGCAAGCGCAACTGTAAGCGCCGCAAACGGAGATACACCGCGCCTTTTTTCCTGTTTTTTCAGCAGATAAAACACAGACGGCTTTATAAGGAAGAAAAATCGCAGATAAAAAAGGAAAAATACTCCGCTTCCGATAAGCATCACCGGAACAACAGTTCCGAGAACGATTTTTTCAAAAAATGCCGTCATTTTCGCACCTCCTCACAGCCTTTTTATCCTATGAAACGCTTCGTCAGGTTATTACTTGACGATTTTTAGCAGACAAAAGCCTAAAGTGAAATTTTTTGCACCCCGAAAATGTTAAATAAATGTTAACTCTTGAAAAAACACTTGATTTTTACAAATTATGGTGTACAATATACGTTGTAAGTTAGCAGTCCAAAGTTCAGAGTGCTAAAAATTAAAAAGTAAATTTTAACGGCAAAACCGTTTCAAAAGGAGGAACAAATATGCAAATCAAGCCACTTGCCGATCGCGTTGTTGTTAAGGCGGTCGAAGCAGAGGAAAAAACAAATTCTGGGTTCATTCTGACCACATCCGCTCAGGAGAAGCCTCAGATCGCGGAGGTCGTAGCCGTAGGACCGGGAGGTCTTGTTGACGGTAAGGAAGTCAAGATGACGGTCAAAATCGGAGACAAGGTCATCGTCAGCAAATATTCCGGAACCGAAGTCAAGTGCGACGGCACAGAGTACAATATCGTAAAACAAAGCGACATTCTCGCAATCGTAGAATAATTTATTCGGAGGTAATTTTATTATGGCAAAGGATATACTTTACGGAATTGAAGCCAGAAACGCGCTGCTCCGCGGCGTTGATAAGCTGGCAGACACAGTCAAGATTACACTGGGTCCGAAGGGCAGAAACGTAGTGCTCGATAAAAAATACGGCTCTCCGCTTATCACGAACGACGGCGTTACAATTGCAAAGGAAATCGAACTTGAGGACGAGGCAGAGAACATGGGTGCTCAGCTCGTCAAAGAGGTCGCAACAAAGACCAACGACGCAGCCGGCGACGGAACGACAACGGCAACCCTGCTTGCTCAGGCATTCATCCGCGAGGGTATGAAGAATGTTACGGCAGGCGCAAACCCGATGGTGCTCCGCAAGGGTATGAAAAAGGCGGTAGACCGCGCGGTTGAGTGCCTTGTTGCAGACTCAAAGAAGGTAAACGGCAAGGCTGACATTGCAAGAGTCGGAACGATTTCCGCAGGCGATGAGGTTATCGGAAACCTGATTGCCGACGCTATGGAAAAGGTATCCTCCGACGGCGTTATCACAGTTGAGGAATCAAAGTCCGCCGATACATTCTCCGAGGTTGTCGAGGGCATGCAGTTTGACCGCGGATACCTCTCTCCCTACATGGTAACCGATACCGATAAGATGGAAGCCGTTATCGACGACGCGCTCA
>JBJFAQ010000216.1:0-13300 GCA_051887995.1 Eubacteriales bacterium | reverse complement strand
GAGCTTATCAAAATGAAAGTGCTTGAAAACAGTGAAGAAAGCGCAAAGACGGCAGCAGAAGCACTTGCCGCGGCGGCAGGCGCCGATGTTGTATGCGTTATCGGTACAAAGTTTGTTCTTTACCGCGAATCAAAAAATAAAAAGAGGATATTTCTCCACTGAGATGCCGCCGTGCGGCGCAAAAAAAGAAAACGGAGGCGGCATCGCATGAAAATAGGCATATACGGAGGAACCTTTTCCCCGCCGCACCTCGGTCACGTCCGAGCGGCGGAGACTTTTATATGTGAAATGGGACTTGACAGGCTTCTTGTCATTCCGGCTTTTCTTCCGCCTCACAAATCCGAGGAGGAACATATCGCTCCCGCGCTGAGGCTTGCCATGTGCCGCCTGACCTTCCGTATGGACAGGACAGAGGTCTCTCCCATGGAGCTTTGCCGCGGAGGACGCAGTTATACGGTCGAAACGCTTGAAATTCTGAAAAGAAGATATCCGGACGACGAGCTTTATCTGCTTTGCGGCACGGATATGATTCTTTCATTTGACACATGGTATCGTGCGGCCGATATTTTCCGACTTTGCACGGTGGTATACATCAGACGCGAGGACGATGATAAAAAAGAACGCGAAATCGACAAAAAAATTGCCTTTTATGTGAAACAGTTTGATGCCGAAATTCGTCATATAAAAGCAAAGCCGCTTGAAATTTCTTCCACGGAAATCAGGAGGCGCATAAAAGAGGGAAAATCGCTTTCCGGATTTGTCACTCCCGCCGCGGAGCGTTTTATCCTCGATTACAAACTGTACACTGAGGGGACAAAAATAATGATTGACGATGAAAAACTCTCGGAGCTGAGAGACGCTCTTCGGGACAAAATGTCATGTCACCGCTATAATCACACGCTCGGAGTTGAGAAAATGGCGGTAAGGCTCGGCGAGCTTCTCGCACCGGATAAAATTCCGATTCTCAGAGGTGCGGCACTGCTTCACGACATAACAAAAGAAAATAGTTTTGAAAAACAGTTGCAAATATGTGAAAATGTTGGTATAATAATCACATATGTTCAGAAAATGACGCCGAAAACGCTTCACGCGCTGACGGCGGCGGCGCTGATACCGTCCGAATATCCGGATTTTGCCTACGACGAAATAATTTCGGCGGTGAAGTCGCACACAACGGGAAGCGAAAACATGTCAGTTACCGACGAGATAATTTATCTTGCCGATTGGATAGAGGAAAACCGCACCTTCGAAGGCTGTGTTATTCTAAGAAACTATTTTTGGGACGCAGAGCCTCAGAAAATGAGCAAAAGAGAGCTTTCGATGCATCTGAAAAAAACGCTCCTTCTCTCGTTTGACAAAACGATAAAAGAGCTGACGGACGAAGGTCTGCCGATAGATATAAATACTGCCAAGGCGCGAAATTCATTGCTTTTTCAGATAAGTCAGGCGGAAGAACATCCACAAAACGGAAAATAAGGCATATGCCGTAAGGAATAAAAATGAATCGTAACAATAACTCAAGAAAATCGGAAAAACATATAGAAGTGCTTATTATTGTGCTGTTTGCCGTAATTGCACTCGCTGTCGGCGTTGTCGTAGTTGCAAAGAATTTTTCTCCCGCCGTGCCGGATGTTGACCACTCGCTTTCGTTTGACACTCACCCCGCGGATACCGAAACCGACGAGGAAGGAAACGCGGTAAATCCCGAAAATGCTGCAAAGTATGTCCGCAAAGAGGGGGTTTATAACTTCCTGTTTGTCGGATACGACAAGGCGGCGGGACTTACCGATGTGAATATTCTCGGTCAGTTTGACACGAACACCGGGGCGATAAACCTTGTTCAGATACCGCGCGACACGTATGCGCGATACAACGAAAGCGGGTATTACAAAAAGATAAACGGTGCGGTCTCATACTACAAAAAAGACCTTGATCTGTTTGCGGATTTCCTTGAAAAAAATCTGTGTATTAAGATAGATTATTACGGCTCGATTGACCTTGTGGCGTTCCGCAACATTGTCGATATAATCGGCGGAGTTGAGATAGACATTCCTGCGGACATGGACTATGAAGACCCTGAACAGGACCTTTATATTCACTTAAAGGCGGGATTTCAGACGCTGAACGGCGAGCAGGCAGAGCAGTTTGTACGCTTCCGCAAGGGCTATGTGCAGGCGGACATCGGCAGAACAAACGCTCAGAAGCTCTTTATGACGGCGTTCCTTAAAAAGTTCAAAAGCAGTGTGAGCGTTTCGACACTGACGCAGGTGGGAACACAGATGCTCAAATACGCAGATACGAACCTTACGCTGAACGAATATGTTTATTTTGCCACAAAGGTGCTGTCAATTGACCTTGATAAGCTGAACATGATGACTTTGCCCGGACAGGATGTGCGCGAAAACGGAAGCTCCGGCGCATGGTATTATGTGCTCAGCCGCAGTTCGATGCTTGATGCGGTCAATAAATATCTTAACGTATATGAAAAGGACATCACCGACAGCATTTTCGACCCGAACATGATGTTTACAAACCCGGCGTCGGACTATATGCTTAAAATATACTACACCGATGCGGATACTACGGTATATGTCGGCGACGACATGGACAGCAACGGAATTTATATACCTCGGACAAAATCCACCTCGGCCTCCGTGACAGACCCGACGGAGGATAATGCATCGGATATATTGCCAGATGAGGAAGATGGCGTCCCGGAAACGCCGACGGATGCCGAGTGAAGCCGATAAAGCAGGAAGGAAATAATATGGAAGAAAAAAATACTCTCCCCACGCTTGAAAACGCTGACTCCAAGGAGTTTGCCGAGGCTGTTATGGCAGTGCTTGACGAGAAAAAAGGACGCGAAATAACTCTTCTTAAAATCTCGGACAAGACAGACCTTGCAGACTGGTTCGTGCTTTGCAGCGGCACATCGAGCACACATATAAAAGCGCTTGCCGACGAGGTGGAATACAGCATCGGTCTGCGCGGAGTAAAGCCTATCTCGTATGAGGGCAGGGGAAACAACTCATGGATACTGATTGACTACGGATACGTGGTCGTTCATATATTCAGCCGCGAGGCAAGAGAATTTTACAATCTCGATAAGCTCTACCGCGAAAAGAGCAAAGAGGAATAATTATTCATTTATATACAGGAGCTTTTATGAAATACGATTTCTCAGCCATTGAGAAGAAATGGCAGCAAAAATGGTCTGACGCACATATTTTCGAGGCGCAAGACAACTCTGATAAGCCGAAATTTTACGGGCTTGTTGAATTTCCGTATCCGTCAGGCTCAGGAATGCATGTCGGACATATAAAGGCTTATTCCGGGCTTGAGGTCGTTTCGAGAAAGAGAAGAATGCAGGGATATAACGTCCTTTTTCCGATAGGCTTTGACGCATACGGACTTCCGACGGAAAATACCGCAATCAAAACGGGCGTTCACCCGCGCATCGTTACCGACCGCAATATCGAAAAATTCACATCTCAGCTGAAGCGCGTGGGCTTTTCTTTTGACTGGACGCGCGTGATTGATACGACAGATGAAAAATATTATAAGTGGACACAGTATATTTTTCTGAAGCTCTATGAAAACGGACTTGTTTTCCGCGACAATGCGCTTGTGAACTACTGCCCGTCTTGCAAGGTCGTGCTTTCAAACGAGGACTCACAGGGCGGCAAATGCGACATCTGCCACAGCGATATTATTCAGAAATCAAAGGATGTCTGGTATCTCCGCATCACAAAATACGCGGATAAGCTCCTTGAGGAGCTGGACAGCCTCGACTATCTCCCGAATATAAAGCAGCAGCAGATAAACTGGATAGGGAAATCGACCGGTGCGTTTGTCAATTTCACAATAACGGGAACGGACGAAAAGCTCAGAATCTATACAACGCGTTGCGACACCCTTTTCGGCGCTACCTTTATGGTAATCGCTCCGGAGCATCCACTCATTGATAAAATGTCGGATAAGATAAAAAATATGGACGCAGTCCTTTCTTACCGCGAGGAATGTGCGAAAAAGACCGAGTTTGAGAGAACTCAGCTTGTAAAGGACAAGACCGGAGTGCGCCTTGACGGCATCACGGCGACAAATCCCATCTCCGGCAAGGAAATTCCGATTTTCATTGCCGATTACGTAATGATGGGCTACGGTACCGGCGCTATTATGGCAGTTCCGGCGCATGACGAGCGTGACTACGCGTTTGCAAAGAAGTTCGGCGCGGATATTATTCCCGTAATAAAGGGCGGCGACATTGAAAAAGAAGCGTATACGGGCGAAGGCGAGATGATAAATTCCGGTTTTCTTGACGGAATTACGCACAAAGCCGAGGCAATCGAAAAAATGCTGAAAGTCCTTGAAGAAAAGGGCATAGGCGAGGCGGGCGTTCAGTACAAGATGAAGGACTGGGCGTTCAACCGCCAGAGATACTGGGGAGAGCCTATTCCGATTGTTCACTGCCCGAAGTGCGGCATTGTTCCCGTTCCGTATGAGGAGCTTCCTCTTGTGCTCCCGCCCGTCAAGGAATTTGAGCCGGGCACAGACGGAGAAAGCCCGCTTGCCAAGATAGACGAGTTTGTACACTGCAAATGCCCGAAATGCGGTGGAGAGGCGCGCAGAGAGACCGATACCATGCCACAGTGGGCGGGATCTTCATGGTATTTCCTGAGATATATCGACCCGAACAACGATCATGCTATCGCAGACATGGACAAGATGAAGTACTGGATGCCGGTCGACTGGTATAACGGAGGCATGGAGCATGTTACAAGGCACATGATCTACTCCAGATTCTGGCATCGCTTCCTTTACGATATCGGAGAGGTGCCCTGCAAAGAGCCGTACGCAAAGAGAACCGCGCAGGGTCTGATTCTCGGTCCAGACGGGGTTAAAATGAGTAAATCCAGAGGCAATGTCATTGACCCGAACGACGTGGTAAACGAGTACGGAGCCGATACTCTCCGCACATATATACTCTTCATGGGTGAATACGGCAGTGCCGCTCCGTGGTCCGAGACAAGCGTCAAAGGCTGCAAGCGATTTCTTGAAAAGGTTTACGACCTTGGCATGCTTGCACGCGGAAACGGAGTTACTCCCGCGCTTGAGACGGCGTTCCATAAAACAATAAAGAAGGTTTCCTCCGACATTGAGGAAATGAAGTTCAATACCGCGATTGCCGCAATGATGGAGCTTGTCAATGAGATAAACGCCTGCGGCAGTCTGACCGTGGATGAGCTCAAAACCCTCCTGAAGCTCCTTTGCCCGTTTGCACCGCACCTTTGCGAGGAAATGTGGGAGGCGGCAGGCGGAGAAGGCTTCTGCTCGCTTGCTGCGTGGCCTGAGTACGATGAGGCAAAAACCGTTGACGCAAGCGTTGAAATCGCCGTTCAGATATGCGGAAAGCTCCGCGCAACGATACTTCTTCCGCGCGACAGCTCAAAGGAAGATGCGATAGCGGCGGCAAAGGCCGACCCCAAAATCGCACCTATGCTTGAAGGCAAAACCATCGTGAAAGAAATCGCTGTTCCGAATAAGATAGTCAATATTGTCGTAAAATGAGACGCAATTTCTAAAATTTACAAAAAATTCGGAAATTCGTATTGACTTTTCGGAGTAAATATTGTATAATACAGCCGTAGCGTAATAGGCACACGATGCCATGCACGCAGGAGCAACCCGATTTTGAGGGGAGCTTTCGGAATTTATTGTGTATATATAAGAGATATTTTCTCTTTGCAATAGCGGAGGGGGGGAATTCAGAATGGCAGAAATCAGAGTAAAAGATGGCGAAACACTTGACAGTGCGCTTCGTCGTTTTAAGCGTCAGTGCGCAAGATCCGGCGTCCTCACCGAGCTTCGCAAGAGAGAACACTATGAAAAACCGAGTGTTAAGCGTAAGAAAAAGTCCGAGGCTGCAAGAAAGCGCAAATATAAGTAATTAAAAAACAAAGGGAGACCATTATAGGGTCTCCCTTTTGTTTTGCGAGATAAAAAATTTCCGCAATTCATTTTTTATCACCGAGGTTCTTTTTATTTGCTTCCATGAGTTCGTCGAGGGTATCGTAATCCCGATTTTCTAAGCTCTCATACCACTCGTCAAGAGTTGTTCCTCTCCAATCCATATAATCTGTCAATGTATATGTGTTTTCTTTATCAAATTCAAGCTTGCCGTTTACAATTCTAACCTTCCCATCCTCGCTGTAAAATTGGTCACGTGAGGTTATTGTGGGAGAAATTGTGTCAACCTGCATAGCTGTATAATTCTTGTCAATTTTTTTGTAACAGAGCTTTTTGTCCTCTCCTCTGTATAGCGAAACCGAATCTTCTTCAAAATTAGAATCTGACACCTCAATGATTTCATCGTTTGTAATAACATATCCACTTGCCCAATTATATACATTTGTTGTGAAAACAAAGGCATTCTCCGCCTCAAACGCATATACCGAGAAATTTCCGTTAAGAACTCTCGGTTCATCAAAAATTTTAGTCACAGAACCATACTGTATCAAGAACAAATGCCATTGCGGAACTTTATCAAAAAGCATATAATCACTTGCACGACCAATTTGCAGAATTGCATCTCCGCAGACAAAATCGACCTTGGTAAATACGGGAAGTATGTAAGCAATATCATTAAAATTGGTATCTAAAAAGTCAATCATTCCACAACCGTATTCAAAGCAGAAAAATACTGATAAATCCCTTCTGTAAAGAATGCAAGATTCCGGAATGTACTCAAAAACAAAGGTTTCAAATATTTTGTTTTTTCCCGTGTCAATTTTCACAAGATTGTCAAGCTCGAAAAATGCTTTGGGCGAAATCTTGCCGACGTTTTTACCGAGCCTTATCTCGGTGATGCCCTCGGGAGAAGATGAATGCGAAAAGGCATATGCCTCAATCTCACCTACAGTGTCGGGAACGGTAACAGTAGTATCGCTTCCGAGATATTTGACAAGCACACCTTTTTCGATTACAAAATCGGGATTTGAGAAATCGTCCTCTTGCGGAAGGATTATTTCATCCAAATCTATGTCGGTATCAGGCGCATTGGTATCGGAAAACTCGGCGGAAATACTTTCTGTCTCCCCGTTTTCTGTATATGTATCAACGGCTTTTCCTCCGCAGGACGCAAAAAGCAAAAGCATCGAAAGCATGGCTACCATAGTTATCAAATGTCTTTTTGAATTTTTCATAAAATATCCTCCGAAAAATAAGTTCGTGAGAGGGACTTCCTTCTCCATTTTCAGATTATCAGCTAACCTGTGTAAGCGTCCATTTCTGATAAGCAGTTGAATTTTCCTCAGTCCAGTAAACGTTACCTCCGCTTGCATCGGCTGCCAGATAAAAATCGGTCCCGTCTTTTGTTGTATTTATTTTATAGTACGATCCACTGGGAACAATAGTAACTATACCTGCCTCGGAATTTGAAAGGGTATAAATTCTACAATATTCGTCGTCATCCGAAATATATTTTATTGCAAGGCTTGTATTAAGTGACGGAATTATATGTCCTTTTCCGGAGGTTGAAGATATTATCCACTTTTGCTTTTCTGATCCATCTGAAGCCAACTGTACACATCTTCCTCCTGTTACGGCCGATGTTCCCATAACACTTAAATAGCTATTTGACCCGGCATTTTTAATATTAAACGTTTTAGGTGCCTTCATAATATATAATGCTTCATTTACGATTTCAGAAATGCTTCTATTGTCAGAGGAACCATTAAAATTTCCCCAATTTATTTTGCAATTTTTACTTGCATCGGATGGATTCCCCCAAACTTCTCCAACTTGAAAAACACCGTTTTCCGCCGTCCATACTATAGCTGAATGACCATTACTATTTGATGTACCTGTTCTTACTATGTCACCCGGTTCAAGCGTCAAAGAGGCTTTATACCCCCTACCGTATTTTACCCAGCCGTTTCCGCAATGTCCTCCATTTAATGAAATACTTGAGTTATCTACGGGATAAGACCCAAAAACACGATATGCCATATAAAGCGCGAAACCAAAGCACTGTATACCATTTGCAAAACTATTACAACCGCAAGAACCGCTAGTTGAACATCCGCTACTATGATGTGTACAGGGTGTAGTAGTTACTGATGCAGGGTTATTAGCCTCAGAAGGGCTGTGATTCCAAAATTTATTATTTTCAAAAGTCAGTTTTAATGTATCTAAATTTGTTTTTACTTCGTTGTTTGTCATATTATTTAACCTTTCTTAAATTTCTTTTTTATTACATCCGGATTGTATCTTTCATATTTTTGGGCGTTTTGTTCAATCAGTTCATCAAGAGATGTCAAATTTTTCTCCCAAACAGCATAGCGCCAATCGTTAAAATTCTTTTCCAAATCATATTTTTCTTCTGCGGTAAAAGTGCGTTCAGGTGTGAAAATCGGACCTTCATCCGAAAATTCAACAGTACCATATTCACAACAAAATTCGTCACGACTTACACAATATGCAAGAACGTCAAAAACATAAGTTGGATGATAATATTTCCCTGCGTAATGCTCGTAACAAAGCGTTCCTTCATCGTTTAAAGAAAATCTTAAAATTGTACCATAGTCTGCCGAGTGGTTTTCATAAATACCGTTCTCTGATATACACCAAGTACTTCCGAATTCCCCATCGAACAAATCCGTAAAAATATATACGTCATCCGCAAGAATCATGTGATTTCTAGCCGTAGGCGCGCAACACGGAATTCTCAAATGACCTCCATAATCATGTGTGAGAAATTCCATATAGCGTCCAAAGATTATGGCGTACGGGATTTTGCATAAACCACCATCATGACCAAAAAAATCAATTGTAAAAACAGCTTCTTTAAATGTAAAGAAACCAGACTTATCCATGCCCGCAATTTGGGGATTTTCTGCAAGCTCATTTTCATAAAACATTCCAAAATCAAAATAATTTTCTTCTGATATGAAAAAGTAGGACAATCCGCACAAATCGACCATGGAATATTTGGGCTTTAAAACGTTGTCCGAATAATAAAAATATCCATTTGAAGAAACATCGATTTTCACAAGATTGTCAAGTCCGAAAAATGCTTTGGGCGAAATTTTACCGACATTTTTACCGAGCTTTATTTCAACAATGACCTCGGGAGAAGATGAATGCGAAAAGGCATACTCCCCAATCTCACCAACCGTGTCGGGAACCGAAACCACCGCACTTTCACCGAGATATTTTACCAAAACGCCCTTTTCAATCACAAAATCGGGATTTGAAAAATCGTCCTCGTTGGGAAGGATAATTTCATCAGGATTTATATCGGTATCCGGCGAATCGGTATCTGGAATTTCTATACTGTCGGTCGCGCCGCTTGACGAAAAGGTTTCCTTATCATTCGTGGCGGAGTCTGTTTTGCCGCAAGACGAAAAACAGAGGGCTGTTGCCAAAATAAGCATGGCTGTAAACACGAAGTACCTTTTATTAGCTTTCATCTTTACCTCCTGTTATGAGCATTTTCTCATTATAATTTTGATAATATCTCCGCTTGGATTCGTTTGATGAACCTTATATATTAAGTATAGCTGATAAACAGAGCAAAGTCAATCTTTTTTGCCCGTTTTCGTACTGGTTTAAAAATTTTTTCAAAAACACTTGACAATCTCATATGAACGTGCTATCATATGAGCGTAGAAACATATGAACGGAGGTGCAAATATGTCTGCGGCAAAAAAACATGACCATTCGGCGGTGCTGACGTCAGTACGTCACGACCTGCCCGACGAGGAAACACTGTGCGACCTTGCCGACCTGTTTAAGATATTCGGGGACACCACTCGAATGAGAATACTTTACTCGCTTTTTGAAAGCGAGCTGTGCGTATGTGCCATTTCCGAGCTTCTCGGCATGACGCAGTCCGCCATTTCGCATCAGCTCAAGGTTCTGAAGGACAGCCACCTTGTCGGAAACCGCAGAGAGGGAAAGACCATATACTATTTTCTTGCGGACGATCATGTGCGGACAATAATAGGGCAGGGATTTGAACATCTGACCGAGGAAAAAAACGAAAAGGGAGAAAAAAGCCATGAAAAAAACGTTTAAGCTCGAAGACCTTGACTGCGCAAACTGCGCGGCAAAAATGGAAAATGCAATAAAGAAAATAGACGGCGTCAAAGACGCAAGCGTCAGCTTTATGACGCAGAAACTGACTCTTGAGGCGGAAGACGCGGATTTTGACAGGATTCTTAAGGAATGTGTTAAGGTCTGCCGCCGTGTAGAACCTGACTGCCGTATAATTTTCTGAATTTTTTCGTTCCTTTGGGAAGAAAGGGGCTTTTATGACTAAACGCCAAAGAAAAAATCTTTTTCGTATTGTAATTTCCGCACTGCTCCTTGCCGTGTGCGCCGCAATCGAGCATTTTACGGATGTGCCGGCATACGTTTATACTCTGATTTTCGCAGTTCCTTATCTTATATGCGGATATGACGTATTGCTGTCGGCAGTTCGCAATATTTTACATGGGCAGATGCTCGACGAACAGTTCCTTATGAGTGTTGCAACACTCGGCGCTTTTGCAATCGGCAAGAATGCGGAAGCCGTATTCGTAATGCTGTTTTATCAGGTGGGCGAGCTGTTTCAGAGCATCGCAGTCGGAAAAAGCCGAAAAAGCATCGCGGCGCTTATGGATATTCGTCCCGACACGGCGGTTGTTCTGCGTGACGGAACAGAATACGAGGTTTCGCCGGAAGAGGTCGGTGTCGGAGAGACTATTGTTGTCCGTCCCGGGGAGAAGATACCGCTTGACGGCACTGTGACTGAGGGTGAGACTACCGTTAACACTTCGGCACTGACGGGCGAGAGCCTGCCGAGAACGGTAACGGCGGGTGAAAAGGTCATAAGCGGTTCGGTAAATCTTTCGGGACTGATTTATATTCGCACAGGCAGCGTCTATTCGGAGAGCACGGTTTCAAAGATTCTGGAGCTTGTCGAAAATTCCGCTTCAAAAAAGGCAAAAGCGGAAAACTTCATCACTCGATTTGCAAGATATTATACGCCCTGCGTGGTTGTAGGCGCGTGCCTCATTGCCGTAATTCCGCCGCTCTTATACGGTGAGTGGGGAAAATGGACAGGCAGAGCGCTTACCTTCCTTGTCGTTTCCTGCCCGTGCGCGCTTGTAATCTCAATTCCCATGTCCTTTTTCGGGGGAATCGGCGGTGCGTCGCGCAAGGGTATCCTTGTCAAAGGCGCGACATATCTTGAAACGCTTGCCGGCGTGAAAGTGTTTGTGTTTGATAAGACCGGAACGCTGACAAAGGGAAGTTTTACCGTTTCCGCAATACATCCGAGCAAGGTGAGCGAGGGCGAGCTTCTTGACCTTGCCGCGGCGGCGGAGAGCCATTCAAACCACCCGATAGCGGAATCTATTGCAATTGCACACGGAAAACATATTGACGAGGGCAGAATAGAGAGCATAAGGGAGCTGTCCGGGCTTGGCATTGAGGCGGTGATTGACGGACGAAACATAAGCGTCGGCAACGGAAAACTCATGGAAAAAGCCGGGGCAGACTATCATGAATGCCACCACGCGGGAACGGTTATTCACATTGCCGACGGAAGCGAATATCTCGGACATATCGTTGTTTCAGACGTTGTAAAACCCGAATCGGCAGGTGCGGTGGCGTCGCTGAAGAAGCTGGGAGCCGAAAGAACAGTCATGCTTACGGGCGACAGAAAAGCCGTCGGCGAGCAGGCGGCGGCGGAAATCGGCGTTGACGAGGTGCATACCGAGCTTATGCCGGCGGATAAGGTAGCCGAGGTCGAGAGATTGCTTGCGGAAAATAAATCGGTGGCATTTGTCGGCGACGGCATAAACGACGCGCCCGTACTTTCCCGCGCGGACATCGGAATTGCGATGGGAGCGCTCGGAAGCGATGCGGCGATAGAGGCGGCGGATATTGTCCTCATGGACGATAATCCCATGAAGCTGCCTATGGCGGTGAAGCTGGCGAGAAAAACCATGCGTATTGTGCGTCAGAATGTGGTTTTCGCGCTTTCGGTGAAAGCGATTGTACTTATTCTTTCCGCACTCGGAATCA
Source organism: Eubacteriales bacterium (assembly GCA_051887995.1). Lineage (GTDB taxonomy): Bacteria > Bacillota > Clostridia > Oscillospirales > CAG-272 > SIG710. The sequence goes on along the minus strand of JBJFAQ010000216.1, from coordinate 1,228 downwards.
CGGGAATGTGGCTCGCGGTATTTGCCGATGTCGGAGTAATGGTTCTCGCCATACTGAACGCCATGCGCGCCATGAGATAATGGAGAAGTCACAAAAAAAGACCGCCTTGGCGGTCTTTTTTCATAGCTTTTGCACGGGGCGCTTTTTTTGCAAACGCTATTGAATTTTGAGTGCAAATGTGCTATAAATATTGTATAAATTTGTAATTAAAGCGGCAGAGCGCCGCGGAAGGAGAAAAACATGAGATTTTCCGAAATGAAATACGAACGTCCCGACCTTGAAAAAGTCAAAAAAGAGCTCAGCGCGCTCACAGAGCGCCTTTCTTTGGCCGAAACATATGCGGAGGCGAAAAAGGTTTTCGTCGAGGAGGACACTCTTTGCCGCCATATCTATACACTCGCCACTCTTTCAAATATCCGTCATTCGATTGATACCCGTGATACATTTTACGACGGTGAGGCGAAATTCTGGAACGCGGCGGGGCCGGAACTTGAAGAATATACCCAGAAATGGACAATGGCCCTCCTAAAAAGCCCGTTCAGAGCCGATTTTGAAAAGGATTACGGAAACGTTATTTTTCTCAACGCCGAAATCGCGCTCAAAACCTTTTCTCCCGAGATAATTCCGCAGATGCAGAAAGAAAATGACCTGACGCAGGAGTACGAAAAACTGCTCGCGTCAGCTCAGATACCGTTTGACGGAGGCGTATATACGATTTCTCAGCTCGCTCCTTTCAAAAACGACGCGGACGACGCAAAGCGCCTTGCCGCATGGAAAGCCGAAGGCAAATGGTATAAGGACAATCAGGATAAGCTCGACAGCATATACGACGAGCTCGTTCACCTGCGCGACGAAATGGGCAAAAAGCTCGGATATGAGGGCTATACGACGCTCGGATATTACCGCATGGGGCGCAACTGCTATACAAAGGCGGACGTTGAAAAGTTCCGCGCCGCCGTTGTGAAATACCTTGTTCCCGTGGCAGACGAAATATACAGAGCACAGGCAAAACGCCTCGGAAAAGAATATCCGATGAACTTTGCCGATAACGCGCTTATGTTCCGCTCGGGAAACGCGCGTCCCTGCGGCGACGCCGAAGCAATTCTCGCGCATGGCAAAAAGTTTTATGACGAGCTTTCGCCCGAAACGAGCGAATTTTTCCGCACGATGCTTGACGGCGAGCTTCTTGACGTGCTTTCAACCGAAGGAAAACAGGCGGGCGGCTACT
>JBJFAQ010000215.1:0-13302 GCA_051887995.1 Eubacteriales bacterium | reverse complement strand
CGGCGCCCAGGTGTCGGAAAAGCACGCCGGATTTGTAATAAACCGCGGCGGCGCGAGCGCATCGGATGTGCTTGAGCTTATAGACCGCATAAAATGCGAGATAAAGAAAACGCACGGTATTGACATTGAGTGCGAAATCAGAGTTTTAGGGGAAGAATGAGATGTCGTTTTCCGAAAATCTGAAAAAAGAACTGCTGAATCTGCCTCGGAAGCTGACCTGCTGCAAAAAAGCGTTCTGCGCGGGACTGCTTGTGGGCAGCGCATATAACGAGGACGGCACGGTTACATTTGAGACCGAGCTCTATGAGCTTATGGAAGAAGCAAAGATCGCTTTCAGGGAGAGCTTCGGCAGAGAAGTCGAGATAAGTGAGAAAAGCAGAGTAGGACATACGCGGTATGTCATGTCTTTTATTTCGCGCTCGGCTTCTCAAATGCTCGGGCAGTTTGACAGCCCTGTGGAGAATGCCGACGCGGAAAAGGCAGTCGGCTTTCGGTGCGAGAGCTGCCGCGTGCATTTTTTGCGGGGAGCGTTCCTTTCGCTTGCCACCGTGAGCGATCCGATGAAGTCGTATCATCTGGAATTTCTCGTAAAGGACGCAGGGCGGGCAAAGCTGATTTACAAAGAACTGCAAAAGGCGGGCTTTACGCCGAAAATAGCGTCCCGCCGCGATAAAATAGGCTTATATTTCAAGGAGAGCGAAACGATAGAGGATATGCTGACATACCTTGGCGCATCAAAAATGCTCTTTGAATGTTTCAACGACAAGATACTGCGCGACTTGCGAAACGACGTAAACCGCCGCTCAAACTGCGAGACGGGAAACATTGCAAAGGCTGTCGGCGCATCGCAGGACGTTATTGCCGCAATACGCAGGCTTGAAGCCGAGGGACGTCTCGCCTCTCTTCCGGACGAGCTGAGGGAGACGGCAAGGGTGCGCCTTGAGCATCCGGAAGCGTCGCTTTCGGAGCTTTGCGGTTATTTTTCGCCGCCGCTCTCAAAATCGGGACTGAATCACAGATTTTCGAAAATCAAGTCGGCGCTTGACGACTGAAGGAGGAAAAATGGCAAACGAATTCGTACATCTTCATCTGCACTCGGAATACAGCCTGCTTGACGGCGCGTGCAGAATAAGCGACATTCCCGCGCGAGTAAAAGAGTGCGGCGGAAACGCAGTCGCACTTACAGACCACGGCAATATGTACGGCGCGGTTGCCTTTTATAAAGCATGCAAAAAGGAAGGCATAAAGCCCATTATCGGGTGTGAGGTATATGTCGCGCCGCGCTCCCGGCTCGAAAAGGGAAATATGCGCTCTGAGGCGGCATACGACCACCTTGTGCTGCTCTGCAAAAACGACACCGGATACCGGAATCTGATTTATCTTGTTTCAAAAGGGTTTACCGAGGGCTTTTTCTCAAAGCCGCGCATTGATATGGAGCTTATTTCGGAGCACTGCGACGGTCTTGTTGCGCTTTCGGCGTGCCTTGCGGGGAAAATACCGCGTCTGCTGTCGGGCGGGCAGTACGAGTCTGCAAAGAAATATGCGCTTGAGATGAAGTCTCTTTTCGGAGAGGATTTTTATATCGAGCTTCAGAATCACGGAATTTCAGAACAGCTTGCGATTCTGCCTGAGCTTGTGCGGCTGGCAAACGAGTGTTCGATTCCGCTTGTCGCAACAAATGATGTCCACTATCTGCGCCGCTCGGACGCCCCGATTCAAAAAGTGCTGATGTGCGTTCAGATGAACACCACGGTAGACGAAGAAAAGGGAATAGGATTTGAAACAAACGAGTTTTATTTGAAAAACGCGGACGAGATGCGCGCTCTTTTCGGAAAATATGAGGGCGCAATTGAAAACACAGTAAAAATCGCGGAAAAATGTTCGTTTGATTTTGACTTTGACCATCTCTACCTCCCTACTTTCCGTACCCCTGACGGTAGCGCCCCGAGGGACTATCTTTCCCGTCTTGCTGAGGAAGGACTGCGTGAAAAAATCAGAAACGGACTTATTGTGCCGGGCAAAAACGGGCACAGCGAGGAGGAATACCGCGAGCGGATGAGATACGAGCTTTCCGTCATCGACAGTATGGGATATTCCGAGTATTTTTTGATAGTTTCGGACTATGTAAACTACGCAAAAAGCCGAAAAATACCTGTCGGCCCCGGCAGAGGCTCGGGCGCGGGCAGCCTTGTGGCGTACCTTATCGGTATTACAGGCGTGGATTCGATACAGTTTGATTTGCTCTTTGAGCGTTTCCTTAATCCGGAACGCGTAAGTATGCCTGATATCGACGTGGATTTCTGCTATAACAGGCGGGACGAGGTAATAAAATACGTCACGGACAAATACGGAAAAGACTATGTTTCACAGATAATAACTTTCGGAACGCTTGCTGCAAGAGCGGCGGTGCGCGACGTAGGACGAGCACTCGGAATGTCATATTCCGAGGTGGATGAAATAGCAAAGCTGATACCGCATGAGCTTGATATCAAGCTTTCCGATGCGCTGGAGCGTCCGGAGCTTAAGGCAATTTATGAAAGCTCCGAAAAAGCAAAGCGCCTGCTCGATACCGCCATGGCTATCGAGGGAATGCCGAGAAACGTTTCGGTGCATGCCGCAGGGGTTGTTATTACCGATAAGCCTATCTGGAGTTACGTTCCGCTTGCGGCAAGCAAGGACGCCGTTGTCACGCAGTACGACATGGACACGCTTGCGTCTCTCGGTCTGCTTAAATTTGACTTTCTCGCCATTCGTTATCTGACGATAATGGACGATGCAGTAAAGCAGATAAGGGAAGGTGAGCCGGATTTCGACCTTGAAAAAGTACCTTTCGACGACACGGCGACCTTTGAGCTTGTTTCAAAAGGTCAGACGAGAGGCGTATTTCAGCTTGAGAGCGCGGGAATGAGAGCTGTGCTTGTGCAGCTTGCACCGGACTGCCTTGATGACATCATTGCCGCTGTGGCGCTTTACCGTCCGGGACCCATGGATTCAATACCGAAATATATCGAGTGCCGCCACGAGCCGGAAAAGGTGAGTTATAAATTGCCGTGCCTTGAGCCGATACTCCGCTCAACATACGGGTGTGTTGTGTATCAGGAACAGGTAATGAGCATATGCCGTGAGGTTGCCGGCTTTACCTACGGTCATGCGGATGTGGTGCGGCGCGCAATGTCAAAAAAGAAAGCCAATGTGCTCGCGGCGGAAAAAGAGAGCTTTGTTTCGGGGGCTATCGCGCGAGGGATATCCGAGAAGGATGCGTCGGAGCTGTTTGAGGATATGTCGAGCTTTGCAAACTATGCCTTCAACAAGAGCCACGCGGCGGCATACGGCATCATTTCCTACCGCACAGCCTACCTGAAGGCGCATTATCCGAAAGAATACTTTTCGGCGCTTCTTACGTCTGTGCTCGGAAGTCCCGCGAAAATTGCGGAATATATCGGAGAGTGCGGCAAAAACGGAATTGTCGTTCTGCCGCCCGATATAAACGAAAGCAACATGAATTTTCATGTCAGCGGAAAAAATATCCGTTTCGGACTGCTTGCGCTGAAGAACGTAGGAAGGCAGTTTGTCAAAGCCATACTTGACGAGAGAAAAAGCAGACCGTTCCGCTCTTTTGACGATTTTGTCGAGCGAATGAGTGGCTCTGAGCTTAACCGCAGGCAGGTAGAAACGCTTATAAAGGCGGGGACGTTTGACAATCTCGGAGTATGCAGACGCAGCCTGCTTGCTTCATTTGAAAATATTCTCGACACAATTCAGAATAAAAGCCGAACAAATCTTGACGGTCAGCTCGATATGTTCTCGATTCCGTCCGCCGCTGAAAGTTCGCCCGCATTTGTTTATCCCGAACTGCCCGAATTTTCGATGCGAGAGCTTCTTATGCTTGAGAGGGAAACGTCGGGAATGTACTTTTCCGGACATCTTCTTGACGGATTTTCAAAACACACAGAAGCGCTCGGGGTGATTTCGATAGCGGAGCTTGTGCAAAATGACGACGGCGAGGATGACTCCATAGGCGAGGAGAGAACGGTCAAGGACAGGCAGAAGGTGAAAATTGCCGGTATAATTACAAGCGTGACAAGAAAAACGACGAAAAACGGCGAAGCAATGGCGTTTTTTACACTTTCCGACCGTTTCGCCGAGATAGAGTGCATTGCTTTTGCAAGGCAGTACGGCGAGATGGCGGCGCTTGTGAGAACGGACGAAGCAGTTTGCGTTATCGGCGCTCTCTCCCTGCGCGACGACGAAAAGCCGAAGGTTATTGTTTCGGAGATTTGCCGGCTTATCGAGAACGCACTTTACCGCGCGGAAACTGATGTTCTCCCAAATAAGGAAAAGAGCGGAAGCGCCGAGCCGGATGCTTCAAAACCGCACAGGCTGTTTCTAAGAGTTCCGTCCCTTGACTCGGACGCATTCCGAAAGGCGGAAAATCTTGCGGAAATATTTGACGGAACGACGCAGACGGTGTTTTATGACGTTTCAAACGGCAAATATGCTTCATACCGTCACGGTGTTGCGATAAGTGATTTTCTCATTTCAGAGTTTAAAGCCGTTCTCGGCGAAGAAAATGTTGTATATAAATAAAGAAACTGCGGAAGGCGCGCCTTCCGCAGTTTCTTTTCGCAAAAGCTCGAAAGAAGTAAACAGAATGAGAATTTATGCATATTATGGTAGCGAAAACATTTAAGTAAGGAGATTCGGCAATGGAAGAAAAATATTTCGCCGCATCAAATTCCGGACGCGGCTTTGTCAGTTATTTTGACAGCGTTTTTTCACCCTCAAGGTTTGAAAAAGTTTATATTATAAAAGGCGGTCCCGGCACGGGAAAGAGCTATTTTATGAAAAGTGCGGCAAAGGCTGCGGAAATGGCGGGGAAGAAAACCGAGTGCTACTACTGCTCCTCCGACCAGAACTCTCTTGACGGTCTTATAATCGACGAAAAAATCGCACTGCTTGACGGCACGGCGCCTCATGACGCAGATCCTTCTTTTCCCGGAGCTGTCGAAAACATTATTGATCTCGGACGCTTCTGGAATCCCGATGAGCTTGCCAAAAAGCGTGAAACGATAGAGAAACTGAACGAGAAGAAAAAAAGCGCTTACGCGCGGGTATATCACTATCTTGCGGCGTGCAGAAAGATTGGAGCGGTAGAGGAAACTCTGTTTCTTCAGGCGGCGGATATGAAAAAAATGCGTCGGTGCGCCGAGCTTTGCATGAAAAAAATTCCGTGCGAGTGTGAATATCATGAAAAGGTCGGGATTTGCGATTCTGTAGGTATGGAGGGAAGAGTTCGCTTTGACACCTTTGAAAAAAAGGCAAAGCGAATATACAGTATAAACGATATTTTCGGAAGCGGTCATCTTTTTCTCAATTTTGTCAGGGAAATTGCGTCTGAAAAAAGAATGGACGTCGTTTTGTCGTTCGATCCGGTTATACCGGAACGCCTTGACTGCGTTTATCTGCCGAAGAGCGGCATTTTGTTTGCCTTGGGAGGTTCGCCCGACCCTGAAAAAACAAAACGTATAAATATGTCGCGCTTTATTTTACGTGAGAAGCTCTGTTGCATAAAAAAAGCGCTGAAGAGCGCGGGGAAGCTCCGTGCGGCGGTGCTTGAGGAGGCGCTTGCAGCACTCGGAGATGTGAAGAACGTCCATTTCGAGATAGAAAAGATATATGAAGAGGCTATGGATTTCAAGTCAAAGGAAGAATACTGCCAAGGTTTTATAAAAAACTTGATAAAGGACTTGAAATAATGAGGGCGGCAGTGTAAAATAAAGAAAAGGCGCGGTGCGCACGTCCTTCAGGTGAGCGCACCGCAAAAAAACAAAAGACGGGAGAAGAAAATGCTTATTTCAACGAACACGCAGGACCTTTGCAGCCGATTCGGCGACAAGCAAACCATTCGTATGATTGCCGAGGCGGGCTTTACCGCTTTTGACATGTCGTTTTTTGCCAGAGATGATCTTTATGCAATGAAGAAAGAAGATTTCCTCGCTTACTTCAGAAACCTCCGCGCAGCGGCGGACGACGCCGGAATTGTCTGCAATCAGGCTCACGCGCCATTTTCCTCGTCAAAGGGCGACCCTGAGTTTGACGAAAGGCGCTTCGGAGAAATACTGCTCTCAATGGAAGCCGCGTCTGTTCTCGGAGCGAGGAACATTATTGTTCATCCGATGCAGCACCTTGAATACGCGCTCAATGCCGATACGCTGAAAAAAATGAATATGGAATTTTATTCCCGCCTTATACCGTATGCGGAGAAATTCGGTATTTGCATATGCGTCGAGAACATGTGGCAGCAGGACAAGCATACGCGCAGAATCGTTGACAGCACCTGCTCGCGCGCCGAGGAATTTTGCGATTATATAGACAGCATCGGCAGCAGATTCCTTGTCGGGTGTCTTGATATCGGACATGTTCCGCTGTCGGGCGAAAATGAAGTCAGAATTATAAGAAAGCTCGGAAATAAGCGTCTAAAAGCTCTTCATGTGCATGACACGGACGGAGTAAGCGACCTCCACACGCTTCCGTTTCTCTCGAAAATTGACATGAATGAGGTAATGACCACGCTCGGAGAGATCGGATATGAGGGAGATTTGACTTTTGAAGCGAACAATTTCTTAAAGAAAATGCCGGACGAGCTTATTCCTGCTGCACTGCACTTTATGTATGAGACAGGGCTGTACCTTGTGTCTGTCATAGAAAAAAACAGAAAGTAAAAGAAAAAAATTATATACGGGGGCAAATTCTTCCGAAAAAGTCCGAAAGGTCTTGACAAAGAGGATTTGCCCGTGTATAATTACAGTAATTACGTAAGGAAAGGAGAAACATTTTTTTAAAATGGACGGAGACTGTTGTAATCCCGGAGATAGTAAGCCTCCCTCTGCGAAATACATAGATTTGCTGCGGCATAGTCAGTGTTTACCGGAATGGTAAAGACGGCTGTGTCTTTTTGTGTATCTTTTTAAAATTAAAACATCAAACGCAGTAAATCAAAAAACGGAGGAAATTATTCTTGGATTCTATAATACTTATGCTGCTTTTGCAGCTTGTTCTGATTGCATTCAACGCAATTTTTGCCTGCGCCGAAATTGCCGTTATCAGTATGAACGAGAACAAACTCGACAAGCTTGCCGAGCAGGGAGACAAAAGGGCGAAACGCCTGAAAAAACTTACGGTTCAGCCGGCAAAATACCTTGCGACAATTCAGGTCGCAATAACGCTTTCGGGATTTCTCGGAAGTGCGTTTGCGGCTGAGAACTTCTCGGATCTGATTGTAGATTGGCTTATCGGGCTCGGAGTGAGCCTGCCCGAGAAAACGCTTGGAACACTTGTGGTCATTATAATCACCCTGATTTTGTCCTACTTTACGCTGATTTTCGGCGAGCTTGTTCCGAAGCGTCTGGCAATGCGTAAAACCGAGCAGCTTGCTCTCGGTATGTCCGGACTTCTCAGATTCATTTCAAGGCTTTTTGCACCTATCGTATTTCTTCTCACTGCTTCCACAAACGGTGTTCTTCGGCTTATGGGCATTGACCCGAACGAGAACGAGGAAAGCGTGAGCGAAGAGGATATACGCCTGATGGTCGACGCCGGAAATGAAAAAGGCTCCATAGACAACGACGAAAAGACGTTCATTCAGAATGTGTTTGAGTTCGACGACCTCACCGCCGATGAGATTGCAACGCACCGCACAGAGGTTTCGCTTCTCTGGATGGAGGAAAGCATGGAGGAATGGGAAAAGACCATTCATGACAGCCGCCACACTCTGTATCCTGTCTGCGATGAGTCTGTTGACAACGTAATCGGTATTCTCAATGCGAAAGATTATTTCCGCCTTGAGGACAAGAGCCGCGAAAATGTGATGAAAGAAGCGGTAAAACCTGCATATTTCGTTCCCGAAACAGTAAAGGCGGATATGCTTTTCCGCAATATGCGGAAGAACCACACCGGATTTGCCGTCGTGCTTGATGAGTACGGCGGAATGAACGGTATTATCACAATGAATGACCTTATCGAAAAGCTGGTCGGAGAAATTGCAGACGATGAGACCGCGGAAAAAGAAGAGCCGGCAATCGTTCCGATAGACTCGGAAACATGGAAGATAAGCGGAGCTGCTCCGCTCGGCGACGTTGCCGAGGCGCTTTCCGTTGAGCTTCCGGTTGACGAATACGACACCTTCGGCGGTCTTGTGTTCGGAAATTACGGGTCTGTCCCTGATGACGGCACGACATTTGAAGTTGAGGCGTGCGGACTTGTAATAAAAGTTACCGAAGTGCACGATCACCAGATAGAAAAGGCGATCGTATGCAAAGCAGAACCTGTTCAGGTGTCTGAGGACGTTGCAAAGGACGAAGAATAACTTAAATAAAGAAGTTGTGTGGCTTTCCGAAAGGGAAGTCACACAATTGTATACATATCCGCTTTTTTGCCGCCTGACTTTGACACCAAAATTCAAATTTGCCTTTTAAAATGAGGTTTTTATGAGCATTATCAATTCATTTGACAATATAAGCCGGGAAATCATCAGCCCTCAAAAAGCAATTCAAAAGATTGATGGCTTTCCGGATACCGTTATCACCGCGTTTTCAAGAGAATATTCGGAGCTGCTTTTTTCGTCATATGGAATGCAGCAAATAAGCCGTATGGTAGCAGGCGGCATCGAAATCCCGGTATTCAAATTCCAATACAAAGGAAAAGACATTGCTTTTTATCAAACGCTTTTGGGCGGTGCCGCTTCCGGAGGACTGCTTGAGGAAATTATCGCAAAGGGCGGAAAAAATGTTCTGTTTTTCGGCTCGTGCGGCTCTCTTGACAGGCATGTGACGGGCGGAAACATAATCGTTCCGGACTTTGCCTATCGGGATGAGGGAACAAGCTATCATTACGCTCCGCCCTCTGACTATATAGAAATAAAAACCGCGGGCAGACTTGCCGAAATATTCGATGAGATAGGAGTATCCTACCATAAAACCAAAACCTGGACAACCGACGCTTTTTACCGTGAAACCGTGAACAATATGGAAGCACGGAAAAAGGAAGGGTGCTCGGTTGTCGAGATGGAATGTGCTTCTGTCATGGCAATAGGCAATTTCCGTAATGTAAATGTTTATCAGTTCTTATATACGGCAGACTGCCTTGACGGAAACGAGTGGAATACGGGACTTCTCGGCAAGATGCCAGATGATCTTTTCAAAAGCATAATGCGTATTGCTCTTGAGACGGCTGTAAGATTATAAGATTATCCGGCGGCAAAAATTCTGCCGCCGGATTTTCATGAATATCGCTTTTTCCTCGGCGTCTGTTTTTCACGGTCAACGGAGACCGAGGCGGAATATGATAATTAGTGGTCAAAAGACGCAAAGGGGGTTGACTTTTTCTTCCTGAAACTGTATAATACCTGCGTTTGCGTATAACACACGATGAAAGGATTACGCTGTTTTAAATGAAAAACAAATTCGGCGCAACGATGCGCGCATGCTATATAGGATATGTTGTTCAGGCGATTGTCAACAACTTTGCCCCGCTTCTTTTTGTGACATTTAATTCGTCATACGGGATACCGTTTGATAAAATCGGAACTCTTATAACAATAAATTTCGGTATTCAGCTGATTGTTGACCTGCTTTCCTCTCATTTTGTTGACAAAATCGGATACAGGACGAGTGTGGTTGCGGCTCATGCGCTGGCTTCTGCGGGAATGTTCCTTCTTGCGTTTTTGCCGGACCTGTTTTCAGACCACTATGTAGGGATACTTGTGTCGCTCGTCTTTTTATCCGTCGGCGGAGGGCTTATTGAGGTTGTCATAAGCCCGATAGTTGAGGCGTGCCCGTGTGAGCACAAGGAATCGCATATGAGCCTGCTTCATTCGTTTTACTGCTGGGGACATGTGTTTGTAGTGCTTTTGTCGGTTGCATTTTTTGCCTTGGCGGGCATTGAAAACTGGAGATATCTCTCGATAGCTTTTGCTTTTGTTCCGTTTTTTAACGCGTTTGTCTTTGCCCGTGTTCCGATTCGGACGCTTGAAGAGGAGAAAAACTCGGAGAGCATGCCTTTAAAAGAGTTGGTTCGGAAAAAAATGTTCTGGGTGATGCTTCTTATGATGCTCGGCGCCGGGGCGTCGGAGCTGGCTGTCAGTCAGTGGGCGTCGGCATTCGCCGAGAACGGGCTTAATATTTCCAAAAGCGCGGGCGACCTTGCAGGTCCTATGTCCTTTGCGATGCTTATGGGACTTTCAAGGGTGCTTTATTCCAAAGTCGGGAGTAAAGTTCCGGTCGAGAACGCCATGCTCGGAAGCGGCGTGCTCTGCTTTATAAGCTATCTTATTATTTCTTTGTCGCCGCAGCCGTTTTTATCGCTTATAGGCTGCGCTCTGTGCGGATTTTCCGTCGGTGTGATGTGGCCGGGCACATACAGCTTTGCCTCGAAACGTTTGCGCGGCGGCACTGCGATGTTTGCGGTGCTTGCGCTCGCCGGAGATCTGGGATGCAGTCTCGGGCCTACTCTTGTCGGCATTATTGCCGGCGGTTCGGGTGAAAACATGAAGCTCGGAATACTTGCAGGCTCGATTTTTCCGATATTGCTTATTGTCGGAGTGATTGCGTGCTTGCGCATGAAAAAAGACGCAAAAAACGACGTGTAAAATAAGCGTGCGCCGAAATCATAACATATAAACTATAACAAAAGAGAAAAAATTTAATATTCTGCGTGAAATCTCCCGTCTTCGGTTATCCTATAAGAAGATGGGAGGTTTCTTTATGAGCTTTTATGATATTCTCGGAATGCTCGGCGGTCTGTGCCTGTTCCTTTTTGGCATGAGTTTTATGGGCAAGGCGCTTGAACGCCGTGCAGGAAACCGCCTTGAAGCATTTCTCGCAAAGCTGACGACAAAAAAACTTGCCGGATTCTTTACCGGTCTTGCGGTGACCGCGGTAATCCAAAGTTCGACGGCGACCACGGTTATGGTAGTCGGATTTGTCAATTCCGGACTGATGACGCTTGGGCAGGCAGTAAATGTCATAATGGGTGCAAATGTCGGAACGACAGCCACCGCATGGCTTCTCAGCCTAAGAAGCGTCGGAGGAACAGGCATTGCCAGACTTTTTCAGGCAAGTACCTTCACTCCTGTTCTTGCACTTGCCGGCATAATCCTTTATATGTTCGGAAAAAAAGACAGGAAAAGAGACACCGGAGAGATACTGCTTGGCTTTTCGACGCTTATGTACGGGATGGAAATAATGTCTGCCTCGGTATCCGGACTGTCGGGAAGTGCAAAATTCGGCGAGCTTTTTCTGCTCTTTGAAAATCCTCTGCTCGGAATGATAGCCGGTGCGCTCCTTACGGCGGTTGTTCAGTCAAGTTCAGCCGCTATCGGTATTCTTCAGACGCTCGCCATGACGGGAAAGGTCACATACGGCGCGGCAATTCCGATAATCATGGGGCAGAACATCGGAACGTGCGTAACGGCGCTTTTATCGTCTGTCGGAGCCACAAAAAACGCCAAAAGAGCCGCCGTAGTTCATCTTTCGTTCAACGTCATAGGAGCTGTGGTCTGGATAGCGGTATTCAGCGTTTTGAGAAGAGCGGTAAGACTGCCTTTCCTTGACCGTCCGGCAAATTTGCCCGGAATTGCGGTAAGTCATACTGTTTTCAACGTTCTTTGTACCTTACTTCTTTTCCCGCTGTCGGATGCCCTTAAATATGTTTCCATGCGCGTTGTCCCTGACTCAAAAGTGCCGGAAAAGACAAGCGAGCTTGATGAGCGGCTGCTTAATACTCCCGCGGTGGCGCTTGAGCGCTGCCGGGCGCTGACGGTAACGATGGCAAGCGGCGCGGTCGGAGTGTTCAAAAGCGGCTTTAAATCAATTTTTAAGTATTCAGACGAGCTTGCCTATGATATACGGAAAAACGAAGAAAAAACCGACCGCTATGAGGACATTCTGAACTCGTACCTTGTAAAGCTCGGCGGAATGCACCTCGGCTCCGATGAAGGACCCGAGGTGACAAGACTTATGCGCGTCATAGAGCATTTTGAGCGAATTGCCGACTGTGGAGTAAGGCTGCTTGAGTGTGCCGAGAGAGGACGAGATAAAAATATAGTGTTTTCAGATGAGGTGAGAAGCGAGCTTGAAACCTTGAGAAAGGCATGCGGCGAGGTAAGTTCGCTTGCTCTTGCGGCGTTTAGCGGCAGAGATTTGCATGACGCTTCGGAAATATTACCGCTTTCTTCGGTTATCGACGCGAGGACGGAAGAGATGAGAGGACGCCAGATAATGCGTATGCAGAGCGGGGAGCTTCCAGTGGAGGGAGGGGTTTTACTCTCAGATATTCTGCGCGCGGCAGATGAGAGCACGGAATTTTGCAGCGGAATTGCGGCATGTACCGTGAATTTTTCGGACAGCGTGGCGACACTTCACCGCCGCGGCGGTGCGTCAGATGAGATTTATGAAAGCAGAACGGCATATTATACGGAAAAATATGCAATCTGAAAGGGCGCGCCCTTTATAAGGCGCGCCCTTATTTTATCTGTCGTAGTCGAAATTGTCCGCAATTGCCCTTATTGCACGGCAGTACGGCTGCACAACGGTCGATATCGGCGAATACTGTGAGGAGAGCCACATACAGCATCCGAGCATGGGTCCGATGGTGCGAACGAGCTTTGTCCGAGTTCCTGTGCACAGGAACAGAAAAGGAAAATCAAGCTTGCGGCGGAGAAGAGAAATAGTTTTAAGATTTTCAAGCTCCTCATCCTCTGTGTTTGCCGCAGCTACTATTTTTGAAATGTCAGCGCCGCGTTTTCGGTGTTCAAGCGCCATTTCGATTACTTCGTCAGCCTTCATAAAACGCATGGTGTGAGTCGAGAAAAGCACCTCACAGCCCATCTCATGTATTCTTTCCGCAAGAGAAATCTGCTTTGAAACAGCCTCCCAGTCATATGTGATGTCAAGCGTGTTCTTTCCGTAAAGATCGCCGAAAATGTCGATAAGATGCGCGCCTGAGCGTGCAAGTGTAAGCAGTCCTGCAGAGAGCTCGTCTCCGCTCTTTTCCTTATTGCAGCCCGTGCCGTAATTTGTTGCGTAAATCGGCTTTCCCGATGTGTAGGAAAAAATCTTTTTGAAGTTTTCTTCTGTCTGAAATTCTGTGGAAAGCTGTTCTGCCTGAAAGCCGAACGCATCCGCGCCGTCAAAAGCGGCGCTTCGGATAAGTTTGATTGCTTCGCTCGGTGTTTGCGCCTGAATCATGCAGGTATTGAGCGGGCTGTTTTGATTAAGAAATGTTGCTTTTCTTTTCATTATATTA
>JBJFAQ010000214.1:0-13318 GCA_051887995.1 Eubacteriales bacterium | reverse complement strand
ACACCAAATCGCCCTCAGCAAATTTTCCATTGTCAAGCCGTTTACCGCGAAATAAAATTTCTCTCATCTTTTCCCTCCGTCAAATAAATAAAATGAGTAGCGCATAGAACCACAGTAATGTGGAATTGTGAAATGAATCGCAGCTATTGTCACGCCTGCGATCAAAGCGCATCCCATGAGGGATTTGAACAGATACTCGAATGTTGAGTTATTCATTCTTTCGCCCCCAAGAGATTATTGTAACCTTTTTCTATGATGAATAACCGCACTCTTTCCTCAGCCTTTGCATGGTTTACATTATTTCGGCGATCAGCTTCCGCCTGCGCATCTTCCATTGTTTTGTAGCACAAATTGAGGTTTACCTTTGTGGTGGCATATCTATCTCTATTTACTGCGGGATAAACTATGCCGTCATTATCTTTTACGATCATGAGGTCGGTTGAGCAATACCACGAAAGCCTCTCGACTTCATAAAATGCGTACTTTCCATCGTAACAAAAATGCTTGCAAACAGGACATGGAGTGCTGAATTCAGTGCCGTCAATTATACGAACGATTTTTTCATCACCATTACAAACCGGGCATTTGATTCGCCGATTATCCTGTCGTAACATAAATGCTTCTGATGCTTCGTGCCATCCGTTTGTCAGCTCCTTGAAGGTTTTTGTGCGCTTGCGGTTGAGTTCTGACTGCATCTTCTTTTCCGCATCTTCCGCTATCCTTTTTGCAGTTTCAAGCTCGCGCGTCAGTTTTTCAATATGCTGATTAAATTCGCGAATTTCCGCGTTGTATGATTCCTGTTTATCACGAAGTTTATTGATATCAGATACCTTCTTTGCGAGTCTACGCTCAACTTCTGTGTCGATGATATCACTGATCTGATCTATGTACTCCGGCAGCTCAGGTTCATATTCGTTATAACCATTAAACATTCTTCTTCCCTCCAACAAGTTCTTCCGCTGTAACGCCGAGCCCGCGCGCGATTTTCTCGATCGTCGGAGCCGTCGCCGCAGAATCGAGATATACATAATTGTTCATCTGAGACGGATGTATGCCGCATATTTTCGCCGCTGTTTTAACCGATATCTCGCGTTCAAACAAAATCCGGCGCAGTCCGTGCAGATATTCCACATGCCGATTCAGACCGCCGTGCTCCATCCGCTCCCGCTCCCGATTCAGGCAGGAGTAGGAGCAGAGGTACGTGTATCTGTTGCTGTGTTTCGGCAGGATTTTGTACGCCCATCCGTATTGGCCTACGACGAACGTCTTTCCGCACACCGGGCAGGTTCTCTCGCGGATTTCGTCTGAGTTATTCATCGGATTCCACCAGCTTGACGAAATTATCCGCAAATAACGGTTCGCTGTAATTTTCTATTTTTAAACCGCAATATATCGGATAATAATCACCGGCATCATCAACGCATTTACCATCGCTGAATTCATAAATTTTACCGCGCGTTAAACACAGAACTTCGTTGTCTCTGATGCAAACCGCCTTGCAGTTGATTCCGGCCGGTTCCGGCTCTTTCTCGGGCTTGTCCTCGCCGAACAGCTTCGCGCAGACTGCCTTGACGGCCTCTTTTTCGCTGTATTCGTCTTTGAAATAACGCTTGACGGTGACTTCTTTTTCCATTTTTTTACCATGAAGCAGTTTCGCGGTTGTGACGTCGCCAACCGATGTGATGATCACGTTGAAGCGAGGTTCTTTTTCGACTAAGCTTAATTGACAGTCATAGAACCACCAACCATGTTGATTATCACATTTACCACCGAGACTATGAGCACACGGAATCATATCATCGAATCGAACACCTATATCGCAATCCATAACCGAAGAATGAGTATCAACTATTGATCCAATATAGACTATTGTTCCGATTTTGTCTTTGAACGGTGATTCCCGCCCGTTATATCTGACTCTGTCCCCAATTTTAAATTTACTCATATTTTCCTCCTGAATTTTAAATAATTATGCGGTTGCCTTCTCTCCGCGTTGCCCGGCGATTCTGCTCCGGCGCGCCTCTACGCAGTTCATATTGAATCTATTCCGTTTCTCGTCTGACTAATCAGCCCGCTTCTCCTCCTTTACTGCTCAGAACTTTTCCATTCATTTCTATCGCAGCCCTGCCACGCTTTTCCTTTTCCGAGCTTTGCCATGCCATTCCGCTTCTGTTCGTTTCTTCTCAATACGCTTCGATGCGATTCCGTTTCAGATCGATGCCCTGCTATACCTTCTCGTGTCTGTCCTCTCCGTTCAAATCCATTTCATTTCGATTCGTTCCACGCCTCGCCTTACCAACGCATAGCCTCGCCTTACCAACGCAGATTTATCGCTGATTTAACGCTAAATTTCCTCCCACGTGAACCGCCCCTTGCCGGAGCTGCGCCATTGACCGAAGCCGCCGAGCCTGCCGTAGTCCAGCCATTCCAGGACGTATTTCTCCAGATTTCCGTCGATCAAGCCTATGGTAAACTCAATTGTCGCGCCGGCGGGAACAGTCTCGGATGAGGACAGTGCCACTCTCTCGCCCTGCGCCGTCTGAGCCCTGAGAGGACGTTCGCAGATTCCGACGTCTCCCTCAAACTGGTACGGTATAAACCGCTCCTCCACGAATATCAGCTTGTCGATCACTTTTTTGTAAGCCTTTATTGAAGCCGATTCACTCCGTTTTGTCCGCGCCAGACCTCCGCAGGCGTCCTTGAACATGCCTTTGATCTGGTAGTCCCAGACGCCGACCTTGCCGTCCACGCGGGGAAATACCGTCATTTTGCTGTCCGCAGTCTCGTCAATGCCTACAGCCTCAATTTCGTCCTCAATTGACGGAGCTTCCGGCGCTTTTGAGGCTATGTAGTCGCGATAGACCTCTTTCGATGCAGGGGACGAACCCAGCACCTCCTCGATGAATGTGAGACGAACTCTTATTTCTTTATCAAAAAATTCCATTACTTTCTCCTCCTGAATTTAAATCATTATTTTTATCTGCATTTCGTCGGTTTGTTCTCCGGACTGATATTTTTTCTCTTCAGCTTTGCGTTTGACCTTATACTCGTTGTACTTTGCACGATAATCGTAGCTTTTACCGAATATGTTCCACGCAGCCTTAACAACGTTCGGTTCATACTGCCTGATTTTCTCCAAATCATCAACCGCCTTATAGCTGATCGGGCAGCCGCAGCATCCTGTCCTCGTAAGTCCGTACACTTCGTACGCGTCCGAATACTTGATGCCGTAATATTCCTTGTACCACGCTTTGTCCTTGTCCGATACATAATACAAAGGTCTGAAGCGATATTGCCCGTTCGCGGTTTCGGTGAAGCAAAGGGCGGTGTTGTCCTTACGCGGAACGCTCCTCATGCCTCCCTCATCCCTCCGCTCTCCGGTAATGATCATCTCATAGTCCTTCTGGATACTGTGTGCCACTTGTTTTTTACAGTAATCGCAGCATTTTGCGCTGATTTTAAAATCCGGCGGGAACCCTTTGATAAAATCCAGCATATATTTACTAGAATTTATAACGAGCTGAATGTTGGGACGCGGTTCTCCGGCAGAATTACAGCAACAGAGGAAATTTATTACCGACTCGCATTGTGGGTAACGTTCCCGAAGCTCCTGCCGCTTTGATGCTTTGTCTTCGGCGTTGTTGTACTCGTCTGCTATGCTCAACGGTATGCCTTTTTTTTGCACTTCAGATAGCCCGGCCGACATGATCTTTGACACAAAAGGTACACCATACTTCCGCGTGGCATTAACAATATTGATTTTGGGTCGCACCTCGCGAATCGTGATGCCGTACTTTTGTGCCGTCGCTCTTACATGATCCTTAGTCGCCTGCATCTCGAGTCCGGTGTTGAAAAACACATAGTCAATTTCCGGCAGCTTAAAAAGCTTCCTCGCTCTCTCCAATAAATCCACCATAATGTCGCTGTCAGACCCGCCCGAATAAGAGCAGATCGCCTTGGGATGTCTGACTAAGTGCTTGCCGATAATCCCGATCAGCGTGTCAAACTTTTGTGGCGCGTCGAAGTCCGCATAAGCCGGCCGGTCTGTATATACCCTGCTTTTATACTCCTCCATTTTATTTTCCTCCGTTAAAGTCCTTTCCTTAACATCTGCGTGAATTTTGCCTTGTCCCGCCGGAAATTCTGTATTCGCTTGTCCTCTCCGGTGAATTCTATCGGTATGCACAGCTCGTACAGGCGGCTGTAAATCCGTGCGCGCTCGATATCGCTCTTGTCGTACATCTGACGGCTCGTAAGGTTTGTGGTCACTATGAGCGGTTTCCGGGCCTTACAGCGCGCGTCAATCACCGAAAATACCTGCTCCATCATCCACGGAGAATCACGCTCGGCGGCTAAATCGTCGATGCAGAGTATGTCATACCGCGCGAAGCTGTTTATGTATTCGCGTTTGTCCTCACGATGGAACAGCCCGTTGGCTATCTGCGCGAAGGTGTCAAAATACGCGGTGTACATCCGGTCCATAAGCGCGTTGAGAATCTGCAATGCCGCGTAGGTTTTGCCGGTGCCTTTGTCGCCGTACAGCAGCAAACCTTTCCCATCGGCCGCGAATTCGTCGAACTGCTCAACGTAGTTCTTGCATTGGATCAGGATTTCCGGCTGTTGCCCGTCGTCGTTCTCGAATGTGCAATTCCGGTTTTCCGGCTCAGAATACGCGCTGTTCTTCAAAGCCTCGACGCGGTTCATCCTGATCGTTTCCTCACGCCATTTATCAAAATCCGCGCCTTTGCATTTGCACATCACCGGCACCTTAATTGTTCTGCCGCCAAGAGTGACTATGTGTTCCTTCGGCGTGTTGCATTTTCCGCAGTACAGCAGGCCGCCCTGTTCGTAGTCTCCGTCAATTCGCGGATTGGCTTCGGCTGCTTTTGTGATAATGTCCGATATTGCTCTATCCATTTTATCCTCCCCATAATTCCTGATATTCGCGCTCTTCATCCGCAGAGAGCTGACGGTCGTTTGCATCGTATTCGTCGTTCCAGCACTCGCCGCTAAACCATGTGGAGCCCTGCTTGATGTATTTTTCCTCAAATTTTCGGCTTTCGACGTACCGCCTGTACCGGGCTATGCCGTCGGCTATCACATCGTCGGTGACTCCGGCTTTTTTCGCTCTTTTGTAGGCTTCAAAGGCGCGTTTTTTGCCGATCTTTCGCGGATAACTCTCCCATAGCTTGTCGAAAGCCTCCGCGTAAGTCTCGGTTTTTTGCTCGGTTTGATCATTATTATTATCTATATCTAACTCTATCTCTATCTCTTTCTCTTCTCTATCTCTTCTCTGTGTTACAATGTAACGCTTTTCGGGTGTTTTGTCAGCCTTTTGCGTTACATCGTTGTTACATTGTAACGATTGCGATTTTTTTTCGCGGTATTTACGCACACGTTCAGCCGAATCGCACTCTTTCCCCATCATCTCGATCGACTGCGGAAGGAAGTATTCGTTGTCGGAAATTTTGAGCATCAGTCCCGTTTTCAGGAGATATGCCACTACAAAACCTGCGTCGTCCGGGTATAAATCAAGCAGCAGCGCAATCTCCGAGGATAGGTCCTTTTCGATTCCTTCGTAATATATGTAGCCGTCGGTGGGGAGACTTAATAGGAGCAGGCGGAGGTAGATTATTATGTATTTGTCCCCTCCGGCCTGCTTCCACAGCTTCTTTATCTCAACGCGGGACGTAAAAAAATCCGATTTCAGCTTCAGCCAGTAGTAGGTTTTGGGCATTCACCCCACCTCCTCAAATCAATCGTAATAACTCCCTCCTTTCGCAAATTCCTTACGATGCTGCCGGAGCACTTCGCAGGTGTAATAATGCTGCATATTGCCCATGAGCGGATGAACACCGTTGAACCGCTTGTCTCCCTTTCTGTATAAGAGGCAGCTGTTATATACCTTGCGGTTGTATACAACGCTGCGCCAGCCTTCCGGATGAAGAATAAACATTACCGGCTCCTTGTCGCAGGGCATCCATTCTACACCGTCGTATATCCACTTGAGGGGCTCACCACAATGCGGACATACTTCAAAATCTTCACGCTTCCGGTGCGTTTTCCAGATCATCGGCTGATACATAATAATCGTATTCCTCTTCTTTTTCTTCGCGGAACTTCGGATTCAAAACGTAATACGGAATAATCTTTTTGAGTACCTTCGTTCCGCGACAGTAATCGCACATTCCGCACCTTCTCGGAGCAAGAGAACCGTCTTTTATCCTGCGGATGTTGGCGAGCTTCTTTTCTACCTGCTCAAGCTCCCAGTCATACCTCTGACGGTGATTGAGCAGCAGCGCCGCCTTGTCCGGAGGGTCCTGCTTTGATACTGCCACGATGATAAATTTCGCGTCCGTGGAGCTGCGCGAATACTGCTTTTCGATCTCCGTGTAAACCGCAGCTCTCATCATGTACCCAAGAGACTCCACAAAACTCTCGCGTTCTCCAGTCAGCGGATTGTATTCGGACTTGTTAATGTCAGCCGTGGTCTTGTAGTCAATGATTATCCGCTTGTTCGGAATGTATTTGTCGAGCCGTATTTTCCACGGCATACCGAACAGCTCTCCGGTCATTATCACCTCGTTTTCTCCTTCCATGTCAACGAGGGACTTAATAAGCGGATCTCTGCGGCATACCTCAATCATCGTGTCAGCTTTCTCGTATGGCGCGTATTTTCCGTATGCTGTGATTTCACCGGTTTTCCGGTCGGTTTTTGTCTTGAATATTTCGTCGAAATGTTCGAAACAGAATTCTTCGTGTGCTTTTTCGCTCTCCATGGCGGTGTGAAAATAGTTTCCGACAATCAATGCTTCGGAAGGCTGCGGAATGTATTTTCCTTTCAGTTTTGCCATTGCCCGTGCTTCGCAGGAACAGAAATCCTGAAACTGCGAACATGACATGTATTCCAGATCCGCTTCAAGGGAATAGTAGTTTTCACTGTTCAGATTCATTTTTGTCACCTGCCAGCATATTGTTTAAGGTTTCCAGTGAATTGCTTTCTTCAATTGACGGCTTTTCCGGCTCCGTTTCGCGTCCAAATACCTTTTCCGGCTTCACAAATCCGTCTTTTATAGCGTTGTAGAGGTTGCGCAGCTTCACTATGTCCTTCGCGCTGATGTGCTCAAAATCCTTGCCGCAGACCGCACTGAGATGCTCAGGTGTTATCCAGTCGGCAATCGCAACGAATTTAGAAATCATTTTCTCCTTCGTTTCTTCAAGATTCTGCGCTGATATATCCTTTTCAAGGGTCTCCTTGCACTCCTCCATGGCTTCGTCAATCACAAACTGAGGAATAACCGCCTGCATACAAGCCCTTTTGCGCCGCGCGCCCATGTTGGCCATCATTTCGTACCTATCACGGGCGTCGGTGATTTCGTAGGAGCCTTTTCGTGTGCTGCGCACATATTCAACCTCAAATATTTTTTCGTCGAAGAAGTTGCTCTCCAAATCCCAGCAATACGCTTTTACTGTCGCACGGTTACCAACGGTGCCCAGTTCCTTCACACCGGATATGATGTTCCCCCAGTGACGAGCCACGCACTCCACAAGACGAATTGAAGCTCCGCGTACAACAGAATCACCGCGAGGGAATTCATATATAGCCGATTCAGCGAGAGAGCGGTTGTGACATTCATGTTTAATCATGTCGAGACAAAAATCCACATCGCGGGGGAAGTTACGCGCCAGAAGCATTTTTGCCTGAATTTCAGCGATTTCTTTAACTTCTTCTGTAGTCTGAGATATGCCGGCATTGTTTTTTCTCTGAATTAAGTTATCCATTTCTTTCTGCTCCTTTTTTATTTAAAATTATCTCTCAGCGAACATATACGCCGTCTGCTCACGGAATAACTCTGTTCTGCTGTACTCCTCCTCGTCGGGGCATTCGCAGGCGTCACAGCCCAGCGCCTCGAGAAAATTCACCAGATCAATGTGGGTTGTGTACCGGTCAATACCAAGCCACCTGTTCACGCACTGGCAGCACAACACCTCATCCCCGTCCGTCATACAGAACTCACCGGCTCCGATATCCCTGCCGCAATCTACGCAGACGTGATCCTGCCGTGCGTATTTCTCGGTGGAAATAAAATAATCGTGGGTGCTTCTCGTCAGTCGGTTCATTTCGCCATCTCCCGTCTTCTTTTCGCCATGCATGCCGCCGATCCGGTGCACCGTTCTTTGTCGCACGTCAGGCACACGTCTGCGTTTTCGCTATCATATTCGCAGGGTCTGCCGTTTTTTGACTTACTTTCGCCGTATTTTGACTCAGATACAGCGTTCGCGCGTCGCTTGAACACCGATTTGTAGTTATTTGCCGTTCTAAGCATTGACGATTTCCTCCGTCGCTCCGGATTTCGCCGCTATCAGACCTTCTTCCCGCAGTTTTTTAAATATCTGTGTTCTTCCGAGCGGAGTTATTTTCGTATAAAGGGTTGTCCGGGGATCGTTTTCGGGACCGTATGTGACCTCCTTCAGCTCAAACCACTTTTTATTGATATACACCGCATATGGCAGAAGCTTGTTCCGGGAATTTCTGAAGCAGAGCTTTTTGTCCTCGATGAATTTGATAAACACGCTTTCCTTGATTCCGAATTCCTTCGCAGTCTCGCGGAAATTCGTCAGCCCCTTTGAAGCCGCCACCTTGTCATAGTAATCGGCTTTCGGCTGAAGTTCGGCGACTTTCGTTTTCTCGGCTTTCAGCTGCTGCGCCAGTTCGATGATCGTGTCAGGATTGAGCAGTACATCCTCGATGGTTTCCGGTGTCATGTACGCGCCGTGCTTCCGGACCGACGGCAGAACCTCCGATGTGACCCAGCGTTTGAACTCCTTTGCGGAGGGGAGTTTGCTTGAGAGAATCAGGGAATATAAGCCGGATTCGTTGATGAGCCAACCGCCGCGCTGTCCTAAATTCATATTAAAACTCGATAGCGTTTTACTATTGAGTTTATCTTCTGAATCAACATGGTCTTGAATAGCTTCGTTCGGATTACTATACCCCAGAATCTCCGCCACATCTTTTCCGACGAACCAGATTTCGTCATCCTTCGTGACGGTCCGCATTTCGCCGAATTTTTCGTTCTTAAAAATTGTCAGCTCGTTCATGTTTCGCTCCTTCGCTCGATTTTTTGCTCGATTTATTGTGCTTTTTAAGTTCCAGCTCGGCGCAGCGCATTTCCCAGAGTCGCATACCGAAAATCAGAAGAATAATTCCCGCTATCGAAGAAATGCCGAACGCAAGCATAAGATCATATATCATGTCATACAGTTCCGCGCTCATCTGTGGTTCCCTGCTCTTTCCGCGCGCTTTCTTCTCCGCTCAGGTCGATTCCGCGCTCTCCTGCTATTTTTTCAAGTGCTTTTTTGCAGATATAATGCGAAATCCTCGAGCCGTCGTTGGTTTCCACTACATATTCGTGGTATTTAGAACGGTGGAAAGCGAAACGTCTTTTAATCTCAGACGGGGACAGATTTCTGTCTCTGTATAAATTCGCCTGATTTTCGATAAGCAGTTTAACGCCGTCAAAGTACATTTCCATGGTCGTCATCCTCCTCAAGTATGCTGAGTTCTTTTTCTATCTTCGCTTTCAAGTAGCATGTTACTGCTATGAGTGCGAAAGTTAAAATTATGCTTAATATTGCAGTCATTTTTTCATACCTTCCTTTAAATTCGGTTTGACTTTTGCAGTCATAGGGTTTATAATTGGTTTATATATTCTTTTATGGTGCTTATAATGAGATACGAAAAGGATTTGCGAAAAATCGTTGAATTTTATAAAGATAATCCAACT
This sequence comes from Eubacteriales bacterium, assembly GCA_051887995.1. GTDB lineage: Bacteria > Bacillota > Clostridia > Oscillospirales > CAG-272 > SIG710. The sequence goes on along the minus strand of JBJFAQ010000214.1, from coordinate 3,530 downwards.
CAGATTTTGTGTAACTCACATATTAAAATCCCTGTTGAGCATTTAGAAGTGCTTGAAAAGCAAGGATTTATAAATACTCAAAGAGTAAATCTCTCCGGCGATATCGAAATAAATCTTACCTTGGATGGGAAAACTTATTTCAATTACGTCAAATACGAAGATTGTTCATCGGCGCTTTCAAGAATCGTCAGGGATATTCTGATGTGCGTCATTGGTTCTGTGCTGACCATTATAGGAGAAATAATTATTCGCGTGATATTCGGTTAATATCGAGATATTTCCCTATTTCGGTCAGATAATCGGGATTAGCTTCAAAGTGTTCGCAGTTTATCGTCCGGTCACAGCCGATCAGGACTTTTCCCGACATAACGCTGTGAACGCATTTGATGCAATAATAGCTTGCGCATTGTGGAAGCTTTCCGTTTTCAACCGCTCCGGACTGGCTTAACAGCAGTTTATTCTGTTCCTCCAGCTCGCGGATTCTCTCCAGAAGCGCTTTCTTGCTTCGGAACAAATGAAACTTCAATCGGGTTTCACCTCCTTTTCTTTTTCTTTAATTTCATAAATTTCTTTTAACTCCTTTATGGCTTCAACTTTTCCGAGCATTATTAATTTATCTTTTGCGCTCATATAATGCCATTCGGACTTTAGATAGGTTAAAATTTTTTCTTCTTCCTGAGAATCTAATAATTTGATTGCGCTATTAAGATTAACATCTGTCAATTAATATCACCTCTACATCATTTATTGTTGATTGCATGATTATTATATATCATTCTCTCAACAAAGTCAATGGTTTTATGATAATTTTTTCAAAAAAATATTGACTTAATGATATTTTGAGAGTATAATATTATTACGAAGGGAAGTGACATAATGAACGAAAGAATTAAATTTATTCGTAAAAATTCAGGACTCACTCAAGCAGAATTTGGTGAGAAAATAGGCATTAAGCAAAATACGATTGCAACATATGAAATGGGTAAAGTAACCCCCAGTGATGTTGCAGTTAATAATATTTGTAAAGAATTTAATATTAATGAAAAATGGCTTCGTACAGGCGAGGGAGAACCATATATAGAAATGTCAAAAAAAGAGCGTATAGCAAGATTCCTCGGTGAAGTTATGGCGGATGAGGAAGAAAGCTTCCGTGTAAGATTCTTTGAAGCACTTGCAACATATACGCCGGATGACTGGAAAGCACTTGAAAGAATCTTATCTATCACTTCCTTCACAACGAACAAAGACGAAGATGATGAAAATAAATAAAAGGCCGCTAATACGGTCTTTTTTCATGAAATGAGTTGAATTTAATTAAAAGATATACTATAATCATGTATATGAAGTGCCCGAAATGCATAATAAAAAGTATTGAGGTTCAGCATGACGAATAAATATTATACTAAATATGTTTTTGAAAAGCTTTGTCCTGTATTCGAACAACTTCATTTGGTTGAAAACGGCGATTGCAACGATTATTGCGTAGACATTATTGGAGTAACAAAATCCGGAAAGCGTTATGCCATTAAATGCGAATACTCTATAGATACAAAACTCGATAAATGTATAATTAATAAATTGGACGAAGCACGATTGAGATATAAATGCACAGGCGCTTTGCTTATTACAAATATAAAACTCGATGAAAAATTCTTAGATCGGGCAAAAAAACGTAATATCGGTATTAAACAGCATATTGTTATGCCGCCGGAGCGAAATTTAGAGATTGCGGAAGAAAAAAATCAATCCGATTATGCAAAGGAAATAGTTCGTGAAGTAAAATCAGAAGAATCTTCCGGTGGTTCAGTTCTGCGCGTTATAGTAGGAATAATTATTTTTTTAATCGGCATGTATTTATTGATCACTTCATTTGCCGACTCTCCAACCATAAAATATGAAGGAGAAATATTTATAAGAGGGATAAAATAAAAGACCGAATAAAACCGGTCTTTTTTTGCGTTTTATATTGAAATTCTAAAAATATTATGATAATATTATTAAAAAATGGAGGAAATTATTATGAATAATAAGATAAAAATCATCACAGCAATCGCACTTTCAGCCATTCTTGCTGTATCTTCATTCGCTGCCGGAACATTAATATCTATAGATGTTGACCCCTCAATTAAAATCCTTGTAAACGGAGAGGAATTTCACCCCAAAGACGTAAACGGAAACGATGTAATGACATTCACTTACAATGGAACTACATATGCACCGCTCAGAGCCTTAGCGGAAGCATACGGTCTTGATGTCGGATATGATGCCGAAAGGAAAATGGCTACTGTAGACGACAATAATCCTGAATTTAACGCAAATATTCCTTCTGGAACAATGATATATGATGACGAATATGTATCTATAAGCTATTCAAAAATTTATTATTCCGATTCATGGTTAAGCGAAGGATATCATATTCAATTTATTGCGACAAATAAAACAGATACAAATTTAACTTTTATTCTTAGTGCAATAGGCATAGATGGAATTAGCTATTCTGTTGGAAGTTATTTGAATGAATCTGCCCCTAATTCAACTGGTTATATAGATTATTATTTTGCAGATAACATAGCTCCAAAATCAGTTAATTCTAATATAAATGGACAAATGATAGTATATGACAGATATGAAGAAATTCTTGATAGCAGCTATTCCGCAACATTTAATTATTACTATTAATATCATATCGTACTTACTTCCGAAACAAAAAGCTGACAGCACAAAACTGTCAGCTTAATCTTTATTATCCGGATCACACTCCCCTTTTGACAATATTCCCAGCGAGAAATTATATATTATCATGAGCAGTTTAAAATCAGAGTTTTGCAGCATATGTATGATTTTTTCTATTATATCTTCCCTTTTCATTATGTCACCCCGCTTTTTCTGTACCCATTATACATCATTTGTTCGGAATAAGTCAATAGTTAGAACAAATTTTCTTTTTATTTATTTCGTATAAATTTTTTCCAGTCAGAGATACTGCGATTTTTCAGGAAAAGTCTCATAATGAAACGGTAAATTATATATAGATTTCTGTCGTTCATGGCGTCCAGCATTTTTATGATATGTGCCTTGAGTTTGTCCCTTTCCATAATTCATCTCCGTTTCCTTAAATAAATTTGACATATTTTACCATATATGATATAATAGTTTTACGGTCGGGCGTTTCGTAATTTATATGATACGCTCCGCCGCCACAATTTCATCGGGCTTCTTCCTGGCACGATCAAGCCGGATGAACTGAATCAAGCGGAGCGGTATCATCGTTTGTTTGCAATACCATGATATCATGTCCCGCTGTGAATTGCTATATTCATATCGTGAATTTCCATAGCGTTTGCAGAAATAACCGGGATTTTTCCGGAGAAAGGAAAATTGCTTTGTGGAAATTAAATTTCAAAAAAGCAATTAATATTGAGTATTATGCAAAAATCACACGACTGGGCGCAATATTACGCATATATATCAAATTGCGCTCACAGAAATGATATTATGAGCTCAAAAGCGCTCGCGGAAAAGGCGGAGGT
>JBJFAQ010000213.1:0-13410 GCA_051887995.1 Eubacteriales bacterium | reverse complement strand
CGCCCCCGACTGCGCCGCTTCCCCCAAAGGCGGGCGAAAATTTTCATAAAACTTGCGAAATCACTTGCTTCGGTATACGCCGCGGTGTCGTGTCAGCTACTGCTTTCCGCGCCTATTTCGCTCTCCGGTCTGTATTTTTCCGCGTCAACGCTTGCAAAGCTGCCGAGGAGAGTCGCCATGTCTTCATCGCCTATAATGCCTTTTTCGGCAAGGACAAAGAAAATCACTCTTCCCGTGTGAGAGCCTACGGCTTCAATATCCGTTCCGTGCGCTTTTGCAAATGAGATCGCCTCGCCCTCAAGTCTTTTTACAGTGGCTTCTGGGTCGGACAGAGAGGTCAGGCGCGCCAAAAACAGCGCAAATTTTCCGTTGTTTCCGTAAGGACCGTAATAAAGGACTTCCGAAAGAGTAGACAGGTCAACGCCGGATCTTCTTTCACATTCCGATATTTCCTCCGGTATAAGTCTGTGCGACGAAAACTCGTTCTCAAAGGGATAGTCTATGCAATCGAGCATTTGCCTCAGTATTTCGGAAAGCGGAAGGGCTTCAAGCGAGGTGTCGTTTACCGTGAATCCTCCGTTATCGACGGTGTCGGGCGCGTAATTCAGCGGATTTTCCTCCTCCGAATCTGAAGTTTCGGGCGGAGTGTATTCGCCCTTTCCTTTGCACGAGGAAAGGCAGAATAGTAGCGCAAAAAGCAAAATCAAAAGCAGTTTTTTCATTTTTTGTCTCCTTTTTTTCTTTATTTTCTGTCCCGGAGACTTTTTTTATGCAAAGAAAAACAGGCTGCGCGTCTGCGCCGCCCCATGTGTTTATTATAAACTCACATAAAAAGCAATACAATGAAAAATTGCACAAAACCCATAGCCGCTTTTTCTTTGGCGGCAAAGGCGCAGAGAAAAAGCTAAGCAAAAAGAAAGCGCCGAAAGAAAATTTCGCCCACTGCGGTGTGCGACCGAGGCTGCGCGCCTCGGCCGGCGCCGCCTTTTAAAAAATGCGGGCGAAAACTTTTTTGTCAGAAAAGTGAGGCGGCGCGTCTGCGCCGCCTGTTTTAACTATTTTATTTATAGCCGTGAGTTCTGATGTAATCAAGCACTGCCGTAAATCCGGCGTCGTTCAGATTTATTCCGTTTCCGCCGTTGTCATATTTGCTTATCAGCGCTCCTGCGTCATCTTTCAGCACCGACTGTGTATCAAGATACCGCACGCCGGTAGCTTCGGCGACTGCTTTTACCCATTCGTTTGCTTTATCGATAAGCGGATTATTCAGCTTGTTTTCCTCTGTATATGACGCCGCAACGGGGAAAATCGACTGGAGCATCAGCTTTGTATCCGGCGACACTTCTTTTATCTTTTCGACAAGGGAAGTGTACTGAGCCTTGAAATCGTCCTCCGAGAGGAATGTAACTCCCTCAAGTCCGAGCGTAATTATCATATATTCGGGCTTTGCCGCGGCGGCTGCGTCCGCTATCGTCATTTCCTTACCGGTTTCGGGATAAACTATGACTTTTGTCAGTATTTCATTAAGTGAAAGCGATGCGGAGGAGGAGGTCCAGACCTGCTTTGTGTTTTTGCCGTCCGCAAGCATTTTATAAGCCTTCAGACCATATGTGGTGGAGTCGCCGACAAAGATTATCTTTCCGATGTAGTCATCGCCCATGTCCTCGGTTTCGGGAAGTACGGTAAAGACCTGTTCCGGCTCGGCGGGCGCGTCGGTTTCGGTGTCTTGAGTGTCTGTCTCGGTATCCGGTGCGGAAGTTATCTGAGGCTCGTCCGAGGCCGCATCCGCATGCTCAGGCTCTAAGGTGCTGTCGGCAGTTTCCGTCGTATCGGTGTTATCGAAAATGAAAGTCTCCGCATCGGAGTCGTTTGGCGATGGCTTATCCGAAGAAAAAACGGAGAAGAGCGCGACGCCTATCACGAGCACAAGCACAATGGCGGCGATTACGCAGATGATTTTTATGAAAAAGGAATTGTCAAAGTTTTCGTAGTGTTTCATGAATCTTTTTTCTCCCCGGAATTTTTGATTTTTCCGTAAACGCTTTTATATTCTTCGTCCCGTTTCTTTCGGCGGCAGACTGACGCGACAACGAAAGAGGCGGCGATGTGAAAGACAATTATCACAAGTGAAATATAAAGAATGGTTTTTCCCTCAAGTCTGTTTGCCGCTCTCATGCAGGCGGCGGAAAGCGCGACCGTTACCGTAAGGTGGATAAGGGCGCGGAAAAAGAACGGGATTTTCATTATTGCGCAAAGCTGTGTAAGCACGGAAAGCGCAAAGGAAAAGGCAAATATCCCAAACGCAGCTTTGGGAGATATGCCGTACGAGCCCTCGGCACCTGCAAGCCCGACTCCGAAGCATATGAGCAGTATCAACGCCGTAAAAACGACGCAGGAAAAGCAAATTATTCTAAGAAATATTTTTTTCGCGGACGGATTTGGCATAAAAAAGAAACTCTCCGATCGGATTTTTGTGTTATTTCACGAAATCAGCGGCATATTTCCGCATTCTCTTTTTCAATATTAACACAAAAGCCGACAAATTTCAACTTCATTTTTCGATAATTTATAATTTATTCATCTATTCAGTCGGGAGTTTCCGGATACACATATACTGTTTTTGCATAATATTCACCGCTTTCCTCATTCTTTGCGACCGAGCTTTTATTTCCCGAAAGAAACTGAGTGAGCGCATATACGTCTATCCAGATCTGGTTATATCCGTCCTTCTGTTCCGGCTCGAATATAAGCTCAAGCCCGAAATGCAGGTGAGGCACGTTTATATTGTTTGTGTTTTCCTTTGCGCTGTACCCCGTCATGCCGAGATACCCTATCACTTCTCCGGCGTTTACTATCTTTCCCTCGTATATATCGTTATACGGATGGTCTTTGCGCAGATGAGCATAGTAATAATATCTCATGCCGTCGAAGCTGCGTATTCCTATGCGCCAGCCGCCGTACTGATTCCAGCCGCAGGCTTCGACAGTGCCGCTCTCGACAGCTATTATCGGAGTACCCACGCTTCCGAGCATATCGTGTCCGAGGTGACTGCGCTTGTATCCGTACGAGCGGGACGCTCCGAAATCGTCATATGCGTTGTAGTAATATCCTGACGCTATCGGAGAGAAGGCGCGCAGACCGTATTTTTCCTCTTCCACAACGCTTCCGTCCTCAAGCGTGGTAACGCTTGTATATGGTCCCACAAGACCGCCTACCGCGGCACCGTAGGCTTCTCTGTAATAGCGAAGGAGCGAATTTTCCGCGCTCATTTCGTCAAGTGACACTTTGCCTTCCGCAAGAGGGGTGAGAACGGAGGATTTGTAGTTTTTATATTCACCGTAGCACTTTGCCGAGGCATATGCAAGTATATCCGAAAAAGCGAGCGGATTTTCGGTTTCATGGCTTTTCAGCGCGAGAGCGAGCGCGTCCGACAGAGCGCTTTTTGTGACCGAAAAATCGACCCATTTTACGCTCCCGGAGGATACCGCGACCTCTTCCGTGTCCCTGTGCTTGACAAGCTCGCCGAGGGTGACGGCGGAAAACGCTATAAGCAAAAGCAGTACCGCAAATATGTTTTTTTTCATTATTTATGCCTTTCTCTTTATGTGATGGAGAAAATGAATATTTTAGGAAAAAATATGCAGTTTCGGTTGACATTTTACTGAAAATGTAATACAATAAATAAGAATATACTTATTTTTTGAGACACTGCGCTACGGCGCCTTCCGGCGCCGCAGGGGAGAAAGGAACGTTTATTTGAAATGTCGGAAAAACTGACGAGAAGAGAAGCACGCGAATATGCATTCGGACTTATATATGAGGCGGATTTCAGACCCGACGAAGACAAGAAGGCGATTTTCGACTCATCTGCCGATGACAGGGAAATTCCCGACGACAAATATATAAAAGAGGCTTATTTCGGCGTCTGGGATAATATTGCCGATATAGACGCGAAGATAGCCGAGTATTCCGTGGGTTGGAAAACCGAGCGTATGTCAAGAGTCTCGCATGCGATTCTGAGACTTGCCGTATATGAAATGCTGTACAGAGATGATATTCCGTCGAGAGTTACGCTTAACGAGGCAATTGAGCTTACGAAGAAGTTTGATGCTGAAAGAGCAAAGGCGTTTGTCAACGGAATCCTGAACTCCGTAAAGAACGATGTCGGAGAAAAGAATCGATAAAATGGACGAAGTTTATTTTGTCGGTATTGACACGAGCAACTATACGACGTCTGCGGCGCTCGCGGACGGAAGCGGCAGAATACTGCTAAATCTGAAGCGCCCGCTTTCGGTATGCGAGGGACAGCGCGGGCTTCGGCAGAGCGACGCGGTTTTTTCTCATGTACGAAACCTGCCGCTCATCATGGACGAGCTTTCATCGCACCTTTCGGGCAAGCGCATTGCCGCTGTCGGCGTGTCCGCTTTTCCGAGAGACGCGGAGGGCTCGTATATGCCCTGCTTTCTCTCGGGGGTCGCGGCGGCTCATTCTTTTGCCGCCGCGCTCGGCGGCGCTCCGGTATACGCTTTCTCACATCAGATGGGGCATATCATGGCTGCGCTCTATTCGGCGGAAGCCGAGCGGCTTACAGACGAAAAGTTTCTTGCGTTTCATGTGTCCGGCGGGACGACGGAAGCGCTTCTTGTTTCGCCGTCGTCCGATAATCTGTTCTCGGTTTCTCTTGTCGGAGGAACAAATGACCTGAACGCCGGGCAGGCAATCGACCGCACCGGCGTTATGATGGGGCTTAAATTCCCGTGTGGAGCGGAAATGGAGCGGCTCGCGCTTGAAAACACAAAGGATTTTGTCCATTTTCCCACCTCTGTCCGTGGGCTTGCCTGCAATCTTTCGGGACTTGAAAATATGGCGGCGAAGCTGTATTCCGAGAGCGGGGACAGGGCGCTTGTCAGTGCCGCCGTCTTTGATTTTGTCGGAAGAACGCTCAGAAAACTGACAGAGGCTCTCCGCAATGAATACGGCGATTTGCCGATTGTCTACGGCGGAGGCGTGATGAGCAATTCTCTGATACAGCATATGCTGAAAGCCGAAAAAGATACCTATTTTGCATTGCCTGAGTTTTCGTCGGACAATGCTTCCGGCATCGCACTTCTGTGCCGAAGAAAGTATCTTTCGGCAGAAAAATAAAAATTCTTATGCGGAAAGGAGGGCTTTTTACGGACCTTTATCAGAAACGAGTCGTCAGCGTATCTCAGCTCAACCGTTTTACAAAACTGATATTCGATTCGAGCGAGCTGCTTTCCGATATTTACGTCAAAGGAGAAATATCGAATTTTGTAAATCACAGAACCGGTCACTTTTACTTTTCGCTGAAGGATGAAGCATGCGCCGTGAAAGCTGTCATGTTCCGCTCAGACGCGTCTCGGCTTCCGTTTCTGCCGGAAAACGGCATGAAGGTTATCGTTCACGGGCGTGTTTCCGTGTTTGAGAGAGACGGAGTCTATCAGCTTTACGCGGACGATATTCAGCCTGACGGCATCGGGTCGCTCTATTACGCATATGAACAGCTAAGAAAAAGGCTTGAGTCCGAGGGGCTGTTTGATGAAAGGCACAAAAAACCGCTTCCGCGCTTTCCCTCGCGTGTCGGAATCATCACCTCGCCCACAGGAGCCGCAATACGCGATATGATGAACATAATCGGCAGGAGGTTTCCGCTCTGCGAGATGCTTCTTTACCCGGCGCTCGTCCAGGGGGACGGGGCGGCGGCAAGCTGTGCCGCGGGACTCAGGTATTTTAACTCCGAAAAAAACGTTGACGTTATAATTCTGGGGCGCGGAGGAGGCTCAATTGAGGATTTGTGGGCTTTCAACGACGAAAACCTTGCGCGCGCCGTGTATGCGTCGGAAATTCCGGTCGTCTCGGCAGTAGGACACGAGAGCGATTTTACTATCTGCGATTTTGTGGCGGACGTCAGGGCTTCGACGCCTTCGGCGGCGGCAGAGCTTGTCGTGCCGGACTCTTCGGAGGTAAGAGCCTTTCTCTCGGGCGAGGCAAAGCGGCTTTCGCTTACCGTTTTGTCGGTTGTCTCCGCGGCTCAAAGGCGTCTTGATTTGCTTTCATCGTCTCCGGCGCTTAAATCTCAAGTGCACTATGTGGAGACGAAGCGAATAATTTTATCACAGTATCTCGACCGGCTTGACGCGGCAGTACGCCACATAAAGGACGAGAAAAACGCATACTATAAAGAAAAAATTGCCTCTCTTGCGGCTCTTAATCCGCTTGCGGTGCTTTCCCGCGGCTATTCCGTGAGCTATGCGGAGGACGGAACGATTGTAAGGTCGGTTTCCGGTCTTTCCGAAGGCGACAGGGTGAGGGGCGTGCTCTCAGACGGTGAATTTTACAGCACCGTTACCGGTATAAAAAAGAAAAAGGACAGATGATATGGCAAAAAACGAAAAACCAAAGTTTGAGGCGCTTATGACGCGCCTTGAGGAAATCGTCTCCTCGCTTGAGAGCGGCAGTGCCGACCTTGATGCGTCGCTTGCGCTTTATGAAGAAGGCATCGGTCTTGTCCGCACCTGCGGAAAACAGCTTGATGCGGCGGAGAAGAAAATAAAGATACTTCAGAGCGGCGAGGGCGGTGTGCTTACCGAGGCGGATTTTGAGGTGAAAAGCGATGAATGATTCCGCTTTTGAGCTTTCAATGAAGGACGCGGCGCTCAAAACGGAACGCTATATCGAAAGCACTTTTGAACGTGAGGACGCGGATCTTTGCGAGGCGGACGAGGCGATGAAATACAGCCTTTTCGCCGGAGGAAAGCGGATACGCCCGTATCTTGTGCTTGCTTTCTGCCGCTTGTACGGCGGAAAAGAAGAAAGCGCGCTTCCTTTTGCGGCGGCGATTGAGATGATACACACTTTTTCTTTGATTCACGACGATCTGCCCTGTATGGACGACGACGATCTTAGGCGCGGAAAGCCCACCTGCCACAAGGTATACGGTGAGGCAACGGCGGTACTTGCGGGAGACGCGCTTGCGCTCCGTGCCTTCGGCACGGCGGCGGCAAATCCGTATGTCAGCGCACAAGACGCCATGAGAGCCGTCAGTGTGCTCTCACATGCTTCTGCCGAGCGCGGAATGGTCGGCGGTCAGATAATGGATATGTACGGAGAAACTCATGCGCTCTCTCTTGAGAAGCTGAAAAAGCTGCAAGGCCTGAAGACAGGCGCGCTCATTCGCGCTTCGGCGCTTCTCGGTGCGATTGCGGCGGGAGTTCCTGACGAAGACCCGCGGATGAGGGCTGCCGAGGACTTTGCCGACGGCATCGGCCTCGCCTTTCAGATAACGGACGACATTCTCGACGTTACGGGCGACGAGGCATCGCTCGGAAAGTCTATCGGAAGCGATGCGGAAAACGGAAAAGACACGTTTGTAACGCATATGAGTATTTCCGACGCGGCAATTTATGCAAAAGAGGTAACCGAACAGGCGAAAAGCGCGATATCCGCATATTCCGGAAGCGAAGAGCTGCTGGCTCTCGCAGACAGCCTGCTCACAAGGAAATCGTGATGCGAGCAGACGCTTTTCTTTCGGAGCGCGGATACACAAAAAGCCGTCAGAGCGCCAAAATGCTTATAGAAAAAGGTGCGGTTACGCTTGACGGAAAAAAGGTGAAGAAGCCGTCGGAGAATATCGACGAGGGCTCGGAACATTCGGTTGAGATTGTCAAAGAAAGATATGTCTGCCGGGGCGGGCTTAAGCTCGAAAAGGCGCTTGACAGCTTTTGCGTCGATCCGTCCGGGCTTACATGCATTGACATCGGCGCATCGACCGGCGGCTTTACCGACTGCCTGCTTTCGCGCGGCGCAAAATTTGTATACGCCGTTGACGCGGGGCACGGTCAGCTTGACATTTCTCTTGCGGAAAGAGATAACGTAAAAAGCATCGAAGGATACAATGCAAGGTACATGAAGCGCTCGGATTTTCCCGTGCTGTTTGACCTTGCGGTAATGGACGTGTCGTTCATTTCACAGACATATATTTTCGGCGGTATCTGCGATGTCCTAAAGCCTGACGGGCGTCTTATCTCACTTATCAAGCCTCAGTTTGAGGCGGGGCGGGCGGCGCTCGGAAAAAACGGCGTCGTAAAACGCGGCGAGTACCGCGCGGCGGCACTGGAAAAGGTGCTCTCTGCCGCAGAGCAGACCGGCCTTTTCTGCACGGCGCTTTCAGTCTCACCGATAGAGGGAGGAGACGGCAACATCGAATACCTTGCGCTTTTTGAACGCTTCGGAAAACGCCTTATCGGCAAAAAAGAAATCAAATCGGTCGTGCGTGCGACCGGAGGGGAGAACCATGCCTGACACTGTAAAGAAAATAGCACTTATAACCAATTTCAACATAAGAGAAAAAGCCCTTGCGGCGCAAAAAACGGCTCAGTTTCTCTCGTCCTATCCGTGCGCCCTTTATGCTTCGGCTCTTATGAGGCAGAGAATAGAAGAATATCCGTCCCTTGCATCGTCACTTATTTTTGTTCCCAATTCCACTCTTTACAGGGATATGGATTTCATTATTGTTCTCGGCGGGGACGGTTCTATTCTCAGTGCGGCACGGTACTGCATATCCTCCGGTATACCCATTCTCGGAATCAACCTCGGCAGGCTCGGGTACATGGCGGAGGTTGAAACAGATGAACTTTCCGAGCTTGAAAAGCTCTTTGACGGGCGTTTTTCCGTTGAGGAGCGGTCAATGATAGACGTGAGCGTGCTGAAAAAAGGAAAACAAATGATTTTCCGCGCGTCGGCGCTGAACGACGCGGTAATATCCGGAGGCTCTGCCGCAAAAATGGTAGACCTTGAGCTTTCCGCCTCCGGCAGGAATATCGGCTCATATCACGCCGACGGGCTTATTTTTTCAACTCCGACAGGCTCGACCGCTTACTCTATGTCAGCGGGAGGTCCGGTTATCGACCCGAAGATGAAATGCATTTGCGTAACTCCTATCTGCTCTCACTCTCTTACGGCAAAGCCCATCGTTTTTTCGGAGGACACCGTTCTTGAAGCAAAAAATATCTGCGAGAGAGAAAAAAAGCTGTTCCTTACGCTTGACGGGAAGGTCGGATTTGAAATTTATCGGGGCGACACCGTGAAAATACGCGAGTCGGAAGCCAAAACCAGACTTGTCCGGCTCAAGGAGCAGAGCTTCTGCAACACACTGCGAACAAAAATGAATGTCAATTTGTAAAAGGAAGGGTGATACAATGAAATCGGCAAGGCAGGAAAAAATTCTTGAGCTTATCGCAAGATACGAAATCGAAACTCAGGACGACCTTATTGAAAAGCTGAGGCACGAGGGCTTTGACGTCACACAGGCAACAGCTTCGCGCGATATAAAGGAGCTTAAGCTGACCAAAACTCTTACAAACAGGGGCAAATACAGATATATAAAACCTACGCTCGGCAATGCGACGCCGGGTACGCATTTCAGTTCTACGCTTGCCATGTCCATTGTGAGCGTTGACTACGGCGAGAACATCGTCGTCGTCAAAACATACTCCGGTATGGCGAACGCGGTGGCGACGGGCATTGACGCGGCACAGCATTCGGAAATGCTCGGCTGCGTCGCCGGAGACGACACGATACTCATTGTTGCAAAATCAAGGGACGTCGCCGTGCGGGTCTGCGAGCAGATAAAATCAATGATCAAAAACAGCTGACAGGAGCGGATATGCTTTCTTCACTACACATTGAAAACGTCGCCGTCATAAAAACGCTTGACGTCGATTTCGGAAAAGGCTTTGCCGTGCTTACGGGCGAGACCGGAGCGGGCAAGTCCATACTTATCGACAGCATAAACATGCTGATAGGCGGAAAGGCTCAGCGTGAGCTTATACGCACCGGGGAGAAGAAGGCGGTCGTTTCCGGAGTTTTTACCGAGCTTGGAGAAGCTGTTCTCAAAAAGCTCGAGGAGATGGGGCTTGAGGCGGACGAGGACGTGAGCATCATGCTTCAGAAGGTGATAACGAGCGAAGGAAAGTCCTCGGTCAGGCTCTGCGGACAGGCTATTACCGCGGCGATGCAAAAGGAAATTGCCCTTTCGCTTATAAATATTCACGGGCAGAACGACAGCCAGCAGTTTCTCCGGAAGGAAAGCCATGTATCGCTGCTTGATTCCTTTGCCGAGGACGCACGTGAACTTGACGATTACCGCGCCGTTTACGATGAGTACAAAGGCGCGGAAAAAAGGCTTTCCGAGCTTGAGAGCGGAGACAAGGAGAAAAACCGTCTGATTGAGATTTACCGTTTTCAAATCGGAGAGATAGACGGGGCAAAGCTGAAAAAGGGCGAGGAGGAGCTGCTTGAAGCCGAATGTCTGAAGCTCCGCAATCTTGAAAAGATAACAAAGCAGACCTCGTTTGCTTACCGTATTCTCTACTCGAGCGACAGGAGCGCGTCGGTTACGTATCTTCTCGAACGCGCGGCGGCGGCGATGACGGCGATTTCCGACATTGTCCCAGAAGCCTCCTCTCTTGCCGCGCGGCTTGAGAGCTGTCGGCTTGAAGCGGAGGACGTGGCGATGACGATAGAGGAGCTTGCAGGGAACGAACTTTCGGATGGAGACCCCACGGCAAAGCTCAACAAATATGAGGGCAGGCTTGCCCTTATCGAGAAGCTGAAGCGCAAATACGGCGAAAGTATTGAGGAAATCCTGCGTTTCAGGGAAGAAACCGCTGAAAAACTTGATAACATCGAGCAGTCGGAGGAAAAAATCGCCGAATGCCGCAAAAAGCTCTCCTCTCTTTCAGCCGAGCTTGAAAAGAAGGCGGCGGCGCTCACCGAAAAAAGAAAAGCCGCGGCAAAAAGTCTCACCGACCGTATCTCGGAGGTGCTTATTTTCCTTGACATGCCGAAAGTGCGGTTTGAGGTCGGCTTTGAGCCGTGCGAGGCAAGGCAGAACGGCTTTGACGATGTGGAGTTTCTTGTGGCGACGAACGCGGGAGAGCCGCTTAAGCCCATGATAAAGATTGCCTCCGGCGGCGAGCTTTCGCGCATAATGCTTGCGATAAAGAGCGTTCTTGCCGACAAGGATTCGGTGGACACGCTGATTTTTGACGAAATCGACACCGGAATTTCCGGCAGAACATCCCGAAAGGTCGGCATTAAACTGAAAAAAATCGCAAAGGACAGGCAGGTTATCTGCGTTACGCACAGCGCTCAGATAGCATCTCTTGCCGACGAGCATTTCTTTATAAACAAAACCGAAGAAAACGGGCGCGCATACACCTCTCTTTCGCTTCTCTCGGGCGATGAGAGAGTGGACGAAATCGCGCGCATACTCGGCGGCATTGAGGTTACCGAAACGCAAAGACGCGCCGCCCTGGAAATGATAAGCGAAGGAGAGGCGCTGACATGACAAAGACAAACGCTATGCGCATGCTTGACGCGGCGAAGATTCCGTATGAAGTGAAAGCATACGTTCCGGATGATAATGACCTTACCGGAACTCATATTGCCGCTCAGATAGGGCTTGACCCATCGAGGGTTTTCAAGACGCTCGTAGCTTCCGGCGACAAAACCGGAACGGTGGTGTTCTGTATCCCGAGCAACAGGGAGATTGACCTGAAAAAAGCGGCGGCGGCAACCGGAAACAAGAAAATAGAGATGGTTCACGTTAAAGATTTGCTTGCACTTACCGGGTATATAAGAGGGGGCTGTTCTCCCATCGGAATGAAGAAAAAATTCCCGACCTATATTGACAAAAGCGCCGCAGATTTCGATAAAATCACTGTCAGCGGGGGAATAAAGGGCGCTCAGCTCCTTCTTTCCGCGTCCGATCTTATTTCATTTGTGTGCGCAAAGCTGTGCGATGTGACAAAAGCGCCTGTTTCTGACTGAAAAAGGAAAAAAAGCTGACGAAAAAATGCTTTTCTTATCCGAAATCGGGAGAAAAAGTGTTTTTCCCCTCTTGAAATCGGGGGAAAACAGTAGTATAATAAATTGTTATTGACATAATTTCATACAACCGAAAGGATTTATATGTTTAAGCTTAAAAAGATTCTTGCGGAAAAGATTCTGGAGGGCATTTCCTCATTTGCGCCGGATTCGGGGCTTGATGCGGAAGCTGTTGCCGGCATGCTTGAATATCCCCCGGACGCGTCGATGGGAGACATCGCGCTTCCTTGCTTCAAGCTCAGCAAGGCACTGCACAAAGCTCCCGCGCAGATTGCGGAGGCGATTGCACCGTTTCTCCGTTTGGACTGCCTTGCAAAGGCGGAGACAGCAGGAGGATATCTGAATATGACGGTGAGCGACTCCTATCTTTCCTCAGGCGTTCTCTCAAGAGTGCTTACCGAGGGCGAAAAATACGGCGCTCCCGATTTCGGAAAGGGAAAGACCGTTGTGCTCGACTATTCATCGCCTAATGTGGCGAAGCCTTTTCACATAGGGCATCTCGGAACGACCGTTATCGGACATTCCCTTAAAAAACTGCACGTGTTTGCAGGATACAAATGCATCGGTATAAACTACCTCGGCGACTGGGGCACTCAGTTCGGAAAGCTCATTGTGGCTTACCGCAAATGGGGCAGTCGTGAGATTGTGGAAAACGGCGGAGTGGACAAGCTGGTCGAGCTTTACGTGCGCTTCCATGCCGAGGCGGAGAAGGACGCTTCTCTTGAGGACGAGGCAAGGGCGGAATTTGCAAAGCTGGAGAAGGGCGACGAGGAAAACCTTAAGCTCTGGCGCTGGTTTGTAGACATCAGCCTTGCCGAGTACAAGCAAACCTACCGTTTGCTCGGCATTGAATTTGACAGCTATAAAGGCGAGAGCTTTTATACCGACAAAATGCCGGAGCAGGTTGAAATCCTGCGGGAAAAAGGTCTTTTGAAGATTGACGACGGTGCTTCGATTGTTGACCTTTCCGAGTACAAGATGCCGCCCTGCCTTATTCTGAAGCGCGACGGCTCGACTCTTTACCCGACGCGCGACATCGCCGCGGCGGTCTACCGCAAGAAGGAGTACAACTTCGACAAGGCAATATATGTGACCTCGGCAGGTCAGTGTCTCCACTTTGCCCAGTGGTTCAAGGTCGTCGAGCTTATGGGATATGACTGGTATGACGAGCTTGTTCACGTTCCCTACGGCACGGTTTCGATAAACGGCTCGAAGCTCGCAACAAGGACCGGAAACGTCATTCTTCTCCGTGACCTCTTTGCGCTTGCAATTGACAAGGTTTCGGACATCATCGAGGAGAAAAATCCCGGACTTGAAAACAAAAAGCAGGTCGCAGAGGATGTGGGAGTGGGCGCTATCGTTTTTTACTATCTCTCGAACAACCGTATGCGCGACATAAACTTCGTCATGGAGGACGCGCTCAGCTTCGACGGAAACACAGGTCCTTATGTGCAGTATACCTATGCGCGCGCCTGCTCTCTGATCAGCCGCGCGGGAGAA
>JBJFAQ010000212.1:0-2955 GCA_051887995.1 Eubacteriales bacterium | reverse complement strand
TTTCAGCATGAGTCGATTGTAAAAACGCTTCGTTTGGCTCTTCCGATTCTTGAAAACAGCGGCGTGACAATAATGCTCGAACCGCTCAACACATATGTAAATCACCCCGGCTACTATCTGACCTCCTCCCATGAAGCGTTTTCGATAATACGCGAGGTCGACCACCCACTTGTAAAGGTGGTTTACGACATATACCACCAACAGATAATGGAAGGAAACATCATCCCGTCCATTACAAACAATCTTGACTGTATCGCACACCTTCACGCCGCCGGACACCCCGGAAGGCATGAATTGCAATTTGGCGAAAATGACTATAAGTTCATCTTTTCAGAGGCAGACCGTGCAGGGTACACAGGCGCATGCGGTCTTGAATACAGTCCCCTGCTCCCGCCCGAAGAAAGTCTGATCAAAGCAAAAGAACTTTACGGCTGAGTCCGCTGGGGTAAAAAATGAAAATAAAAGTTATTCTTTCCCTGCTGCTTTGTGCTTCCGCACTCTTTGCGGCAGGATGCAATTCTGGAAAAGAGAAAACACCGTCTTCCGACCCGCTTGAAGCCGAGACACAAAATGAGGAAACCGAAACTTCCTCTCAAACAAATGCAAAAGACACTTCCGACACCGAAACGAATCATGACAGCAAAGATAGTAGCCGCACGGATACTGACAGCACAGATGCCGTTCGCACGGATACGGAAAGCTCCTCCTCAGAGCAGACAGACACAGCACCCGACGGCATTTTTTATGACGCATCTTTGCATCCGACCGTCTACACGCCATGGGAGGACGTTCCGCTTGTTTCCGCGGAAATAAAGGCACGCGGCAACACCGGAGGCGAGGGCTGTGAGTGGCCGCTGTGCATTGCGACAAGCGCAACCGACGCGAGCCTTATATTTATGGGTACAGATGTCGGCGGACTTTACCGTTCGCTCGACGGCGGCAAAAACTGGGCGCTTGCAACCGTCGGACTTGATTCCTGCGGCGCAACCGGCGTTTCAATCGACCCTAAAAATGCAGATAAGGTCATTTGCGTCGGGGTAAATTCCGGATACAATCAGGCAAACGGGCTCTATCTTTCCTCAGACAAAGGCGACTCGTGGACTGCCGTTTATACATACAAGACTTCCGGAGACGAAAAAACGCAGATTTGCGGTCACCGCGACAACAGACGTCAGGTGGCATATGACGAGACCTCCTACGATGCGTCGCGCGGATATTGTCTCACTGTATATTGGTCCCGTGAAACAAGAGAATATAACAAGCGCGAAAACACGCTTCCCTGCCTCTTCCGCTCGGACGACGGAGGGTACACGTGGAAGGCTGTAAATACTTCCGATGAGCTCGGGGGCGGCGAAATTTTTGTAAGTCCCGAAAACGGAGCTTTATATCTGGCAAATACAAACGGTCTATTCCGCTCCGAGGACAAAGGAATCACCTTCAAAAAAATACTCGATGAGAAAATATACGGTCTTGATGTTGTAAATACCGCCCCGTCAAACGTCTATGCTACCGCTTCTTCGGGACTGTATGTTTCATACGACAACGGAAATTCATTCACCTGTATAAAAGGCGTCGGATATCCTAATGCATGTCCCTCGCGGATTCGCGTAAGCCCCGCAGATATAAGCTACATGGTTCTTCAGGACGACCATTTTACTGCCTACGGCAAGTATACAAGCGTAAATTACTACTCGCACGACGGCGGAAAAACTTGGAAGGAGAGCGTCCGTGACACAACGGATTCCTTTGTGCCATACAATATTCGTCCCACCGTGTTTGCATGGCATCCGACAGAAAAAAACATCTGTTTTTCAACCGGAGGATGTATGATTCTGCGCTCGGAGAACGGCGGTGCAAAATTTGTTTGGTCGTCAAACGGCTTCAGCGGTGCCTGTGTGCCTGCAAAAAGCCTTACCTATAACCTGAACAGTCCGTCGCTTCTTTACGCAGGCAATCAGGACTACAACGGCGCATATTCAACCGACTGCGGCGAAACATGGACATATATAAACTGGAGCGGAAAGAGCTGGGGAGGCTTCAGCTACGGCGGATATGTGATAGATGAGAAAACCGTCGTCGCTGTCGCACGGGACGACGGAATATATTACATAAAATACACAACCGACGGCGGAAAAACCATAAATAACACCGGAATCACGGTGACAAATCCGCGAGTATACGGCGTATATGGATATGAGGATATCGTTTTTGCCGGAGAATACCGTTCCACCGACCGAGGAATCACGTGGTCCGAAATGGAAAACTGCATAGCGGTATACACGCATGATATGAGCGGCGGAATTTACGGTATAAACAACAAAAAGCAAATTGTTTATTCGGACGACCAAGGACAGACGTGGCATCGGCTCGGCACTTTTACAGGCGACATTTTAGACATGACATATGACAAGTCCGGAGCGAGGCTTCTCTTCCTTACCGGAAGCACTCTGCGTGAAATAGATACAAAAAACGCCGCCGAAAAGCTCATATATGACTTTTCCGGGATAAGCGACGGCTACGGCAAGCTGTCTCTGCGCTCTCTTGCGGTTGACCCCGAAAACGGAAACGTAATATACGTGTCAAGTGCTAAAAACACCTATGCAGGTCCTATCGGTGTTCTCAGGACAACCGACGGCGGAAAAAGCTGGGTAAATCTCACCCGCCGCCCCGGAGACGGCAGTACCGGAATTGACGGAGGAAAAGAAGTCACGTCTCTTCTTATTCACCCCGAAACAAGATATCTCTATACTGTCGGAGGCTGCCGCGGAATATACAGAATGAAACTGCTGCCCCCTGACGCGGTTATAAAATAGCAAAAAGCCCCGCGCAGTCCGCAAAAAGGACGCTCGGGGCTTTCTCATCTTACGTTTTCAGCTTTGAGGCTTTCCCTCAACAAAGTATGTTGCCTCGGAGTCGGCAACATGAAGCGCAAACGCAAGCGGAAACATTTCAAAC
>JBJFAQ010000211.1:0-13512 GCA_051887995.1 Eubacteriales bacterium | reverse complement strand
TATATCGGCATACTCCCCGCCAATTTACTCTATGACGTTATGAACGGAAAAGCGGCATGATTACTCATGCCGCCTTCCCGAAAACTTAATTATACTGTTTTATTGGACCGCCCCTTCGGGTCAGCTTTTTTTCTGTTTTCAAAGATATCAGCTGATTTTTTCGATTATATATGCTTCAATGTCATCAAGACAGGTTGCGTCTTTCACTCCCGGATATGCGTATCGCTCAAAAATAACGCCTTGGTCGGTAGATAAAAATGCCCAGCGCATACCGTCCGCAAGACCACAAGAGGCAAGGTCACCCAGCATAAGCTTTGCGCCGTTTATTTCCATATAAGACTCATCATCGTATACCCAAGGCATAAAAATACCTTCCATTCCGCTTTCAAGGTGTGTAATCACATCAGTATCTTCCATAGCAATACCCGCGATATCAATTGCACACGGAATAAGCATTGTGATTTGCTCGCCTGCGATAATATTGCCTCGATAGACTTTTTCAATCATAATTGTTGCAATGCAGCGCACTTCCTTAAATCCGTTGAAATCAATCGTTACATTGGTTAGTTCACTTACCTTGCCGCGGAAAATATACATTTTTTCCGTATCAAACATTTCTTCTTCGGTAAGGTAGACCAAATCAGCTTTTGACGAGGTTGTTGTCCCTTTTTTATATCCGTATGATACTTTTGCGGTTGTTTTATCCGAGAGGACAATTTTTCCGTGCTGTGGGTCTGTCTGATTTTTCTCAAAAAGAGGAATAATTGCAATAGCGCTCACGACAATGCACACACACGCCGCAATCGCCGCATAGCTTTGCCAAACTCTTTTTCGCTTTCTTCCCTTGATATCTGCCGCTTCAACATAAGCAGGCTCGATAAGCTCCATTTTGTCTAAAAATTCATTTCCTCTCATATAGTGTAACCCTCCTTTTCAAGATGTTCCCGAAGCCGATTGCGGCAACGGCAGAGCGTAGTTTTTACCTTGCTCTCAGACAAGGCAAAGCGGCTTGAAATGTCAGCTATGGAATCCAAATACCAGTATCGGCGAATAAAAATATTCCTTTTTTCTTCGTCAAGCATACTGAGAAATCCGTTGATTGCTTCACCGAGCGCTATGTCGTCTATGCGACATTCGGCATCGTCCGATGACGGAATACATTGTTCCATCTCTGCGCTGAGTTCGCATATATGTGCGCTTCGTTTAAGACGACGGCTCTCACGGCAACGGTTCAAGGAAATGTGGCGCGTGATACGTGCCAGAAACGCATATAGATAGCTTCTCGGTTCATGCGGCGGAATGCTGTTCCATGCTTCCATGTATGTATCGTTTTCACATTCTTCGGCTGTTTGTCTGTCATTGACTATCCCATATGCCAGAGAGCGCAAACGGTTTCCGAATTTTTCGGAAGTTATCTTGAGTGCATTTTCATCACGGAGCAGATACAGATCGACTATTTTGTTATCTTCCAAGGCTTTCATCTCCTTTCTTTTTATGTTGAAAGGCCTTCACCCTAAATTAAGCACCGTTTAGGGCACATAGGTTACACTTTTATATAAAATTTGCATTAAGAAAGGTGAAAAAAACGGGTACTCGTCTTTTTACGCCGAATACCCGCTGTTTTGTTCAAGCCTGCCCGTCAGATGCCGTAATCTTTTTTTCAAAACATTCTTATGAGCACATCAAGCGGCGGGGCAGAAAATGATTCAGATTTTGAATTTTCCGTTGTATATCATGTCAAGACCTGCCGCATAAAGGTGAGACATATCCGAATAGCAAAGGAGCTTCGGCGCGGTAAAGCCTGTTTCGCTGTTTTCAAACTCAAGAACGGTCACCCCTGTATGAGTATAGCTTGAACACCACATGATATTAAGCGGAATGTGAAGCAGTTCCGATATCCACGCGCGTCCGAAGCCGGTATGGCAGAAAACCGCGACTCTTTCATCGTTCGGAGCTACAATTTTATATACATTTTTCTGCTTTTCATAGCCGAGAGCGGCAAGAAAAATGCGGCTGTTTGCCGAAATTTTTTCCATGGCCTCTTTCATGCGCGTTTCTTTCATTGGAAAAGCGTCAAGACAGCCGTAAAAGCCCAAATCCTCGGCGCCGCTTTCCCTCATGCTTGCCGCAGGAAGCAGCGAAATGTGATATTTCAGTGTTCCGTCCGGATTCCATGCCCTTACATATTCACTTATTTCATGCATCCATTCAACGACTTGATATTGTATTCCGAGACGGCGGCAGGTAGGCTCGGCAGTCTCTTTTGCACGTCCCATAGGTGAGGAAAACACCTTTGTAATGCCGCTTTCCGCGAGCCGCTTTGAAAGAGCCTCGGCTTGCTTTTTTCCGCGTTCCGTGAGGCAGTCCTTATCGTAGTCCGGATCGCCGTGTCGGATTATATATAAAAACATGAAAAATCCCTTCTAACCTGAATGATATTATTTTTTCTTCTTTATAATGATAATTGCTGTAAGCGCGACAGCGATGACGGCACATACGGAAATGATTATAACTATCACAAGGGTATTGCTGTCTGCTTTTTCACTTGTGACCAGCGCTTGACTTTCGGTATCGGAATTTAAAGTGGATTCCGCGTCGGAAGAAGGCTCTGCTACGGTGTCGAGGGATTCGCTTGCGCTCTCCTCAGTCTCCGTGCCGCTGACGTATTCTTCGTCTTTGTCGTCTGCTTTGTCCGGATAACGGTCAGTCAGATTTTGAGCAAATAGCCATTCAAGCAGTCCGTCTTCCGCACACGCGTCATTCCAGATGCCGTGCCCCGCGCCCTGATAAGAAACAAAGAAAATGTTTCTTCCGCCGGCGTCCTCGATTGCATTTACCATTTCCTCGGTTCCCTCATACGGAACGCTCGTATCGGCAGTCCCGTGGAAGGTATAAATCGGAGTTGAGACAAGCAGCTCTGCTTTTGACGGGTCTGCGCCGCCGCAAATCGGAACAGCCGCGGCAAAGGTGTCGTTGTGGCGCATGATAAGGTCCCATGCGCCGAAGCCGCCCATTGAGATTCCCATGGCGTAAATCCTGTTTGAATCAACGCTGTATTTTTCCGCAATGTCGAAAACAAGCGCACAAACGGCGGAAAGCTCGTCCGACTCCGGAATTTCGTCCACAGAATAGTTTCCGTCAGCCCACGGCGTATCTACCCATTGCTCTCCCTCGGGGCACTGAGGCGCAATGACAATTGCGGTCTCGGCAAGTCCGTCTTCACGGTCAAAAAGAACCTGAACTGCGTTTTTAAGCTGAGCGCTGTTGTCATTTCCGCGTTCTCCTGCGCCATGCAGGAAAAGAATAAGAGGATATTTCTGTGCCGGGTCGTAATTTTCGGGCACGAATATGCGGTAGGGAAGAACCGTATCGCCGTTTGCATATGTTTCCGCGGAAAACGCTTCGTTTATATCAAGTGCGGAAAGAGAAACGGCAAGCGCTATGACGAAAATAATCGAAAAAAGCAGAAAAGAAATCTTTTTCATAATATCCTCCATAAAATTATAATAAAAGCGTCCCGTTAAAAGGACGCTTTTACCTTCTTTGTTTCAGTCGGAAATGTACGGAAGCAGTGCAACCTGACGCGCACGCTTGATAGCGACTGTCAGCTCACGCTGGTGCTTTGCACAAGTTCCGGAAATTCTTCTGGGAAGAATTTTGCCGCGCTCGGAAATGAACTTTCTGAGTTTTGCGGAATCCTTAAAGTCGATATAAGCGACCTTGTCTGCACAGAAAATGCAAACTTTCTTTTTCTTGCGGTTCATTCGAACCGGACGCTGAACGTCTCTCTCAGCATTATCCATCTTATGAATCCTCCTATAAATTTCGGTTCTGCCTCAGAACGGCAGATCATCGTCGCCCTTAATCTCTTCAAATTTCGGCGCATCTGCGGCGGAATTTGAGAAAGAGGGCTCGCTGTTGTAGGAATCGGGCGTATACTGACCGGCAGAAGAGCCTTCGCTTCTGGAGTCTACGAAACTGACCTCATCGGCAACGATTTCATTTGAATAACGCTTGTTGCCGTCCTGATCTGTCCAGTTGTTGTTCTGGAGCGAGCCAACAACAAAAATGGAAGACCCTTTCTTGAAGAACTTGCAGACAAAGTCTGCGGTGGAACGCCATGCAACAACGTTGAAGAAATCCGCCTGAGGCTGGGTCGCGTCTTTATTGAATCTGCGGTTTACGGCAATGCTGAAGCGCACTACCGATGTGCCGTTTGCGGTCTGTCTGCCCTCGGGGTCGGCAGTAAGTCTGCCTCCGAGCATTATTTTGTTGAAATTGAAATTAGCCATTTGAAACGCCTCCTACAGAACAAGTTTAGCCGATTACTCAGCTTCAGCCGGAGCTTCGGCCGAAACCTCGGGTTCTGCTGCGGCAGCTTCTGCAGCGGCCTTAGCTTCCTTCGCAGCGACCTTCTTCGGGTCGATCTTCACAACGATAGAACGCATGATGCTTTCATCAATGTTGAAAAGACGCTCAAGCTCTGTGGGAAACTCAGGTTCACTTTTGAAGCTGACGACGACATAGTAGCCTTCCGGAATGTCATTTATCGGGTAAGCGAGTCTGCGTTTGCCCCACTCGTTTACGCTTTCAATGGTTCCGTTTGCGGCTATCAGTCCCGTGAACTTGTCTACGCTTGCCTTGACAGCTTCTTCGCCGTTTTCGGCATTGACGATGAACAGTGTTTCATAAGAATTGATTACCTTATCCATGTTTTACACCTCCCTATGGACTTTTGACCGTGAATGAAAGATTTTTCACGGTAAGGAGACAGGAAAATCCTGTATCGGTCAATTATTATATCATATAATATGTTCTTTGTCAAGCATTTTTTATTTCTGCCCTTGAAAAAAGCGGAAAAAGGTGGTAAAATACAGAAAACCGGGTTTTGGAGGTAAATATTTTGTCGGAGAGAAAGAGACGGAAGCTGAGCCGCTCTCAGATTATACTTGATATTTGCATTTTGCTTGTCGTTCTTTTAATATGGTATGTAACCGAAACACGCAAGGCGGCGGGAATTGAGGTTACAGAGGGCAGTATAGAGGTGCATATTATAGACGTAGGGCAGGCAGACTGCGCGCTTGTGCGGACGGAAAACGGGAACATTCTTATAGATGCCGGAAGCAACGATTCCGAGGACGATTTGTGTGAATATCTTGACTTATTCGGAGTTGAAAAGTTTGAATACTGCATTTTTACTCACCCGCATGAGGACCATATCGGCGGAGCCGACCGTGTGCTTGCGGAATACGAGGTTGAGAATGTAATTATCCCCGATGTCGAGACAAATACAAGTACATACGACCGTATGATGGAAGCAATAGAGTATTCGGGAGCCGACCTCATTTACGCCGAAGCAGGTGAACAATATAATCTCGGAGAGCTTTATATATACATTGTCGCGCCTGTGGTAATTGACAACGAGCATGACCTTAACAACGTCTCGGTCATGGCGGTTATTTCTTTCGGAGACATGGATTTCATGTTTACGGGCGATGCGGAGAGCACAGAGGAGAGCGACGTTCTCTCGGAAGGATTTGACATCGACTGCGAGTTTCTTAAAGTGGGACATCACGGCTCGTCCACCTCTACAAGCAAGAGATTTCTTGAAGCCGTGTCGCCGGAGCTTGCGGCAATCTCCTGCGGAAAGGAAAACAGCTACGGTCATCCTCATACCGAGACGCTTGAGAGGCTTGACAGGTACGGGGTGGAATATTACAGAACCGATACCGACGGCACTCTTGTGTTTGTCTGCGACGGCAAAACGATTTTGAAAAGCAACTGAAATCAAAGGCGCTCACGGAGCGCCTTTTTTGTGTCATTTTTTTCTGAGGCGACGAATAGAATTAACCAGAAAAGAAAACAGACAGGAAAGAGGACAAACATGTGGACGAGAAAAATCATGTTGCAAAATGGCTTCACTCGGTGCTTCCGGTTCAGGTCTTTGCCGACGCCGAAAAATACCTCCGCACAGGTGCGAAGCCCTCGGCGGAGGAAATAAGGCTAAGGCGCGGGCGGCGTACCGAGATTATTGCAGGCGGGACAAGTCTGCTCGGCAAAAGTCTTGTCGGCGGCGACGCGCTTGAAGAGACGCTTTTCAGAATATGCCGCGGGTCGGTTTACGCATATGCGGATTCAATATGCAAAGGCTTTATACGCGCCGACGGCGGAGTGCGGGTCGGCGTTTGCGGAAGCGCAGTCACGGAGGGCGGAAGGGTACGCTCGGTTTATGACGTTTCCTCCCTCAATATACGTCTGCCGTGCGTCTTTTTCCCCGATGTTTCCACGATAACAAACAGATTTTCGGCATCCGATGGCGGGATTCTGATTTATTCGCCGCCGGGGGTCGGAAAAACGACGTATCTGCGGGCGCTCGCACGGGATTTTTCGGGCAGGTTAGGCCTTAGAACGGCGCTTGTGGATACGAGAGGCGAGCTTTCGGCGGGACTTTGCGGCGATGACTTAAGGCTCGATATTCTTGACGGATACCCGCGAGGAGAGGGAATACGAATAGCGGTCAGAACAATGAATCCCGAGGTGCTGATATGCGACGAGATAGGAAGCGCGGAGGAAGCGTCGGCGCTGCTTGAGGCGAGAAACTGCGGCGTTCCGCTTGTCGCGAGCGCGCACGGCGACAACGCGTGCGGACTTGTGCGCAGAGCCGGGATACGTGAGCTATATGAAGCGTCGGTTTTTTCACTATACGTTGGCCTTTCACGGGGCAGGAATGAAGAGCGCTGCAAAACGGAAATCAGAACAAAAAGCGAGGTAGAAAATGATATATAAAATAATCGGCGCGTCTCTACTACTTATATGCGCCGCATGCACAAGCTGTGCCGTCATTATTTCGGAGAAAAAACACATAGAACAGCTTCTCGGATTTATTTCGCTTATAGGGTTTATTGAATCGCAGATAAGTAATTTCAATCTGCCGGTTCCGGAAATACTGAAAAAAACCGACAGAAAAATCCTTTCGGACTGCGGTCTCGGCGCGGGAGAGGAGAACAGCCTGTTTTCTCTGCACGAAAGAAAGGACTTGCTTCTTGACGAAAAAGAAAAAAAGGTTGTTTTTGAATTTGCGGATTCCCTCGGACGCTCATACAGAGACGGTCAGATAGCGCTCTGCCGCGCCTCGCTTTCAGAGCTTGAAAAGCTCAGCCGAGAAAGAAAAGAGGATTATCCGAAGAAGATTCGTCTCGCGCTGACACTCAGCTTCTGCGCGGCGTTTGCGCTGATTATATTTATGCTGTAAAAACTCAAAGCAGGGAGAAGAAAATGGATGTAAGTCTTGTGCTTAAGGTTGCCGGAATGGGACTGCTTGTTGCGGCGGCGGTGCAGATACTCGGAAAGTCGGGCAGAGACGAGCAGGCGATGCTTGTTACCGTGACCGGAATAATAGTTGTCCTTCTTATGCTTGTCGGAGAGATGGGGACGCTCTTTGAAAAAGTGCGCACGGTGTTCGGACTGTGAGCGCGGATATTGTAAAGGCCGGAGGCATTGCGGTGCTGTGCCTCGGCGCGCTTCTTTGCGTGCGACAGGTGAGGGAAAATTACCTGCCGCTGCTTCGGATAGCATCGGTTGTTCTCTTTTTCGGCATTATGGTCGGAATCATGTCCCCGATGCTCGATTTTATCGGTGACACTCTTGACGCGGTTTATAAAACCGCCGTGCTGAAAGCGCTCGGAGTGGCTTTCCTTACCGGAATCTGCTCTCAGGTCTGCCGCGAGAGCGGTGAGGACGGGCTTGCCCTTGGAATTGAGAACGTCGGCAAAACCGAGATACTCCTGCTTGCCCTTCCGTTTCTGCGCGATGTGCTTTCCGCGTCTGAGGAGATGCTGACATGGCAGTGAAAATCGGGAAAAAGACCGTAATATCGGCAGTTTTGCTTATGGCGGCCGCACTTTTCGCGGTTTTGCCATCGCGTGCGCTGTCACCGGACTCGTACAGCGCCGAATATGAAAATTTTATTGACCGGATTCCGGAGGACATAAAGGGACTTTTGCCGGAGGGGATTTCGTCGGAGGACAGCGCGGATATGTACGATGCGGCAAAGGAGGCGGCGGACCCTGAAAATTTTCTTCGTATTTTCCTTGAGCTTTTCGGGTTTCATTTAAAAGACGCACTCCGCATGTTCGCATCTCTCATGGGCATTGTGGCGGTGTCCGCGCTCTGCCGCGCAATGTGCGAGCACACGGGGTGTTCCGGTGTAGGCGAAGCGTTTTCGCTTTGCACGGGAGCTGTTGCAAGTGCGTTTGTGCTTGGCACACAGCTTTGCATGGTTAGGAGCGTACAGGCGTTTCTTGAACGTCTGAGCATGCTTGTAAACTCTATAATACCTCTTGTCGGGGTGCTGTACGCTCTCGGCGGGAACGTGAAAACCGCGGCGGCGGGAACTTCTTCCCTTACTTTTTTTCTTGCCGTATGCGAAAACATCTGCGCGGGAACACTCCTGCCCGTCGTCGGCGTCTGCCTTTCGTTTTCTGCGGTCTCGGCGTTTTCACCGCGCCTTAAAATCGGGGATCTGTCGGCACGAATCAAGAAAACCTATTCATTTTTGCTCGGACTTCTCATGGGCGTGCTTGCTCTTATAATGGGAACGCAGACCATGCTTACCTCAAAGGCGGACAGCGTTGCCGCGCGCACCGCCAAATATGCTGCAAGCACATTTATTCCCGTTGTCGGCGGAGCGGTCGGAGATTCTCTGCGCACCGTGGCGGCGGGGATAGAGTATATACGCGCGTCGGTCGGAACGCTTGCCATAGTCATTCTGCTTTTGCTGCTTCTGCCGACACTTCTTTCGCTTTTTCTCGGAAATACCGCAATCGGTTTTGCGGCTTCTGCGGCGGAAATGCTCGGATGCACAAGGGAGGGCAAGCTCATATCCGAGCTTGGAAATCTTTACGGTTATATGATTGCGGTCTGCTCCATATGCTCTGTCATGTTCATATATGCGCTTACGCTCTTTATACACTGCAGCGCTGCGCTCGCATCATAAAAAATGAAAAGTTATTTAATGGCGGTTATAATGACCGCGGTGGGAGGAAGCGCGGCGTACGTTCTGTGCCCTGAGGGGAAAAAGAACGGACTGCGCGACAGACTTGGATTTCTTTTGTCTGTAATTATGATTTTTGTTATCGCATCTCCGTTTTTGTCGTTTATGAAGAAAACAGATGCATTCAGTGCGGATTCTTTTCTTTACGGAGTCTCGGATGCGTCGTATGAAAAGGACTATGAGAGCGTGTTTAAAAGTGCTGTTCTCGGCACGGCGGAAGAGGTGCTTTGCGAATCCGTCTCGGAACTGCTCGAGCGCGAATTTGAGCTTCAGCCGGGGGAATATGAGCTGTCCTTTTCTTTCGGAAGCGAAAACGGTGAAACAAGCCTTGACAAAATCACGGTAAATGTCTTAGGCGCAGGCGTTTTCAAAAACCCGAGGCGAATAGAGGAGCGTTTGGCAGACTTATATGCGTGCGAATGTGAGGTTCTTACATAGATGAGGAAAAGTCCGAATAAAACGCAAAAATATAATGGTATTGTGAGGTGAAAAAATGAAAAAGACGTTTGCATCGGCATTTCTTCAAAGTCTAAGCCGCGGCGGCTGGCTTATTATAGTGATTGCCGCGGCGGCGGGTTTCTTTCTGATGCGGTACGGCGGCAAAGCGAACGAATCCTACGATGCATCTTCCGAAAAAAGCGCCGCGCTTGCACTTTGCACGCGCGAGACAGAGGAAAAGATAAAAAATCTGTGCGAGAGCGTTGAGGGAGCAGGGAACACCGTCGTTGCGGTAACGCTTAAAAGCAGCAGTGAAATGATATATTCCGTACCGGCGTCCGCAGGCTATTCCTCCGGGAGCGGAGATGCGGTGTCCCTTGCCGAAATCGCGCCGGAGATAAGCGGAATAGGCATTGTGTGCGAGGGTGGAAACGACCCCGTCGTCGCCTGCCGTCTGCTCTCTCTTGTCTCCGCCGCGTGCGGAGTTCCGACGAGCCGCATATACGTCGCCGGAGCGGAAAAAAATAACGGCATGCCGTCATAAAAGAACTTGCGTGTCCATATGCTTTATTGAAATCAATTTGCAAAGACTGAGAGGAGATAACTATGAAACTTAAAGAAATGTGGAAGAAAATCAAGGAGTTTTTCGGGAAAATCGGAAAGAAAAATCTTGTCATCTGCTGCTCGGTGCTTCTCATCGGCGCGGCAATAGCACTGAATCTGATGCTGTACGGCAGCAGAGACCGCGGAGATGGATATGACTATTCGGTGTCCTCCGGTATGACGGCGTCAAATATGGTGGGGACGGTGACAGGCAGCGCATCAGGCAGTACCTCCGATGACGCGAGTGCGTATTTTGCAACCTCACAGATAAACAGACAGCGCGCACGTGACGAGGCGATGGAGGTGCTTCAGGGGGTAGTTGACAACGAGAGCGTTGACGCGGAGGCAAAGGAAAGAGCGCTGGCGGAAATAAACCAGATAGCGTCCGATATGGAGAACGAATCAAACATCGAGACTCTTGTTGTCTCAAAAGGCTTTGAGCAGTGCGTGGCGGTCGTCAGCGGCGGAACCGCAAGTATCATCGTCAAGGGCGAGGAACTGCTTGACACCCAGATTTCCCAGATAAACGAGATAGTCTATGAGCAGACCGGTATTCTGCCCGAAAACATAAAAATTATCAAAAAGTAAATGAAAAGAGGTACGACATAAACGTACCTCTTTTTTGCTATTTGGTTTCGTACCAGTTGTCCCCGACTTCGGCATGCGCCACGAGCGGAACAGAGAGCCTGACTGCGTTTTCCATACATTCTTCAAGCAACTTTGCGGCTTTGTCTGCACAGTCGCGGCTCGATTCGAGTATAAGCTCGTCGTGTACCTGAAGGATAAGGCGCGCGTCAAGCCCGCTCTCCCGAAGCCTGCGGTCAACCTCTATCATGGCGATTTTGATAATGTCGGCGGCACTGCCCTGAATCGGGCTGTTTTTGGCGACGCGCTCTCCGAAGTTTTTCAGGTTTTTGTTTTGTCCGGCAAGCTCGGGAATGTATCGCCGTCTGCCGAACATTGTCGTTACATAGCCGTTTTCATATGCGCCGGCGACAAGCCCCGAAAGATATGACCGAATATTCGGAAAGCCCGCAAAATAGCTTTCTATATATTTTTTGGCTTCGGCTCGGGAGATGCCGAGGTCCTGGGAGAGGGAAAATTCTCCCATTCCGTAGACAATCCCGAAATTTATTGCCTTCGCACGCTTGCGAAGCTCAGGAGTAATGCTCTCGGCAGGAACTCCGAACACTGCGGAGGCGGTCGAAGCGTGAATGTCCTTGCCTGAGAGAAAAGCATCGGTCATCGCTTTGTCGCCTGAAAGGGAAGCGAGAACGCGCAGCTCTATCTGAGAGTAATCTGCGTCAATCAGCACATAAGAATTGTCTCTCGGAACAAAGAACCGCCTGAGCTCACGTCCTATATCCGTGCGCACCGGAATGTTCTGAAGATTCGGGTCGCTTGATGAAAGGCGTCCCGTTGCCGTGCCTGTCTGGTGAAAACAGGAATGAACTCTTCCGCTCTCGTCCGCAACCTTGATAAGACCGTCTACATATGTGCTTTTCAGCTTCGTCACCTTGCGAAAATCGAGGATATCGTCTATTATCGGGTGGTATGGGCGCAGTTTTTCGAGAATTTCCGCGCTTGTCGAGTAATGTCCGCTCGACTTGTTCTTTTTGCCCGCAGGCAGACCGAGTGTTTCAAAAAGCACGTCTCCGAGCTGCACGGGCGAGTTTATATTGAATGTTTTTCCGGCGGCAAAGTAAATTCTGTCGCGCAGTGAATCCGCAACCCGGTCGAGCTGTTTTCCGTATTCCTCAAGCCCTTTGACATCTGTTCTGAAGCCTGCAATTTCCATGTCGGCAAGCACTGCGGCAAGCGGCATTTCGATGTCAAAAAGCAGCTTTCCGAAGTCTCCTTCTCTGATTTTCTCGGAAATGACGCCGAAAAGAAGACTGATGACATGAGCCTCCGTTCCTTTCGGCAGAGAGGGCATTCCGAGATACTTCAGCGCAAGATGAGGAAGGTCAAAAGACGAGTCTCCGGAACTCAGAACATATGCGGCGAGCATAACGTCAAAAAAACATGAGCGAAAGCGGATTCCTGCGCCCTCAAGCGCTTTGTACATCTCCTTGCAGTCATGGGTTACGATTTTTATCGAGCTGTTTTCAAAAATCGGAGCCAGCTCCCGGAGATCACCGTCAAAAACATTGATTTTTTCTCCGTCGCAGAAGGAGAATACTCCATTCGATAAGAAAACCGACACCGGCGTTTCTTTTTCATGAAAAAACGAAGCTATGTCGGCGCTTGTGACATGTAAAACCGCGGGGGAAGGGGTGCTTTTCTCCTCACTTTGCACGTTTTCAAGCCCGAAGCGCTTAATAAACGCGGAAAAACCGAGCTTTGTAAAGAGAGACAGAAGCTCTTTGCGGTTTGCACCGTCGGTTTTTATGTCGCCATCGCCGATTCCGAGCGGCACTTCGCAAAAGATTCTTGCAAGGTCGCGCGACATGTACGCGCTGTTTCTGCCGCACTCCAGTTTGGTTTTTACAGAGGGTGTGAGCGAAGCGTTCGGAAGCGCTTCGTATAAACTGTCAAGCGAGCCGTACTCTGAAATCAGCTTCAGCGCCGTTTTTTCTCCGATTCCGGGAACGCCCGGAATGTTGTCCGAAGAATCTCCCATGAGCGCTTTTACATCAACAAATACATTCGGCGAAACGCCGTATTTTTCGTGAAACTTTGCGGCATCATAAAGCGCTGTTTCCGTGTTTGAGGCAAGCAGGACGCTGACGCTTCCGTCCTCGGTTATGAGCTGAAGAGAATCGCGGTCTCCGGTGAGAATATATGCTTTGATATCCTTTCCGTTTTTCGCAAGAGCGGCGAGAGTGCCGAGAATATCGTCTGCTTCGTACCCCTCAGCTTCGAGCACACGGAAGCCCATCGCACGGCACAGCTCTTTTGCCACCGGAAACTGCATTGCAAGCTCCTCCGGCATCGGCTTTCTTCCCGCCTTGTATTCGGAGTACATCTTGTGCCTGAACGTGGGCGCTTTAAGGTCGAAGGCTACGGCGGCGTAATCGGGTGACAGCGCTTCGAGCTGCTTTTCGAGGATATTTACAAGCCCGAAAAGGGCGTTTGTCGGAAAGCCCTCCCCGTTTGTCAGCATGCGAACGCCGTAATATGCACGGTTAAGAATACTGTTTCCGTCAACGGCAAGTAGTTTTTTCATGATTTTATCCTTTCAAATCAAGAAACAGAGTGGTTTTCCGCAACATGCGGAGAACCACTCGAGTTTTTTTCGGAGATTCGGGAGATTATTCTGCGCGCGAGACGACGCCGTCCTCGGAAAATACGATGCCGGGAGAGGTCTGGAGCAGTTTTCCGTATATGGCTGTTCCTTCATCCGTGCCGAGCACGAGGCGTGTCACAGCATTGCTCTGAATACAGGGAAGGCAATATATTAAAGGCTCGTCAGAGAA
>JBJFAQ010000210.1:0-2986 GCA_051887995.1 Eubacteriales bacterium | reverse complement strand
CTTACGCGCGCCGTGACAGATGCGGCAGGTTCGATGCTCACCGTATGCGCTTTTGTGCTGTTTTTTGCCGCCGTGTGCGGGGCAATGACCGGAATACTTGAAAAATTCGGCGTAAGTCAGACTGTAAAATCTCTCATATACGGCTTTTTTGAAATGTCGGGAGCGGTATGCGAGGCGGCGAAAATAACTCCGCAAAGAAGCGGACTTGTTGTTACCGCGCTCATCTGCGGCTGGTCGGGACTTTCGGTGCATTTTCAGGTTATGTCGCTTTGCAAAGACAGCTCTGTGAGCTTTATGCCGTATATTTGCGGCAAAGCGTTTCAGGGCGTGCTTTCGGCACTGGCTGTGCTTGCCTATGCTTCTTTTGCCAGTGAGGAAATCCTTCGGAGCAGTGTGCCTGCGGCGGAAGTTACGGAAAAATCGGGGATAGAGCCTTACGCTCTTATCATGTGCGCGCTCTTTCTTTTGTCGGTTGTGTTTTGCTTTGCAAAAAAACGGAAGTCTCAGGCGCATGGATAATCCCACCGCGCTGTGACTTCCGCTTTTTATATGTTTTTAAGAGATTTTTTCATAGTGTATAATGGGCACGCTCTCCGCCTATATACTTCGGTCTTGTCCGTGCGCAGAGAATATTTGCTTCTCCTATTTTCGATGCGGAAAGCCGAACCGGTACAGCAACCTCTCTAAGGTGCATGCCTATGAGCGTTCCTCCGATGTCAAGCCCGGCGTGAGCCTTTATGTGTTCCACGGCGACAGGCGCGTCAAAGCTGCGGTATGAGGCTGAGGCAAACGAACCTCCTGCCTTCGGAAAGGGAACAACGCATACCGGCTCAAGACCGTATTTCTCCGCACATTCCTTCTCGATTATTATAGCCCGATTAAGATGCTCGCAGCACTGCGCCGCAAGAAAAACTCCGCGTTTTTTGCATTCGTCGTATATTTCACCGAAAACAGCTTCGGCGGTCTCATAGCTCGAGCCTTTTCCGATTTTTTCTCCGACTATCTCGGAGGAGGAGCAACCGACGACGAGAATATCTCCGGCATTTAGTGCCGATATGTCAAGCAGCTCTGTTATCACCTTTTTTGTTTCGTTTTTTATGCTTTCTGTCATAATTACACCTTCTTAATTACCATTATCACATTTTGCGGCGTCAATCGCCAGCACTATCATCAGCGAAATAAGCGCGTTTTCCTCGTCTGCAACGTCAATTACATAGGTGTCCGTCCCTCGACGGTAAAAATTGTGTTTCCGTCCGCGTCGTATATGTCATAGCTGTCAAACCATGAGAAAAACCTTTGCTTAAAAAGCAGTTTCATCAGTAACCCTTTCGCCTATGCGCGAGATATGTGTCAGTTTTCTTTCTTAAATGTGTCGAACATGAAGCGTACAGCTTTATCCGTCCATTCGGCGGATTCCATATCCGAGCCAAAAGGCAGGTCGCGCGTCACATAGTCTCCTGTGCAGGAACCGTGCCCTCCGTGAGGGTAAATGTAAAGCTCAAAAGGAATCTTTTCGCGTGAGAGCGCATCGGCAAATGCAATCGAATTGCGGGGAGACACGCTCGCGTCCTCCGCCGTATGCCATATCATTGTCGGCGGAGTGTCGGAGGAAACTTGTTTTTCGGTGCTGACAAGCTCAAGCTCCTCGCCGCTTATTTCATCATAGCCCTTTCCGAAAAGGTTTGCAAACGAGCCTTTGTGCGCATAGCGCGGGTCGGATGAAATGACAGGGTAGCAGAGTATCATTTTGTCAGGACGGAAACGCTCTCTCTCGCCCTTTAACGTTCCGTCGCCAAATGCAAAGTCAAGCGCGGAGCTGTTCCAGAGCGTTCCTGTGCAGGAGCACAGATGCCCGCCGGCTGAAAAACCAAGTGTCGATATATTATGCGGGTCAATTCCGAACTTTTCCGCATTTTCGCGGACAAAGCCGACTGCGGAAAGCGCTTCAAGAAGTGCCTGAGGAAACACCTTTCCGCTTGACTTTACCGAATAGTCGAGTACAAACGCGCAGATGCCTTCTCCCATGAATTTCAGAGCGATAGGCTCTGCTTCACCGGCGTATGTATTGCTGTACGCACCGCCCGGCAGAACAATAACGGCGGGACGTTTGCCTTTATACGGCGTCACCGGCGCTTCATCGGGAATATAGCATCGAAGCGGCGCCTTGCTTTCATAGATTTTTATTGTTTCTTTAATAAATTCCATTTCAGGTCTCCGTATGTAAGAAAATTTGGGATTTATAATACCATTATAAGTGTTCCGGCGGTGATAAGCGCCGCGCCGACGGCAGATTTTGCCGTGAACTGCTCATGCAGAAAGACAAATGCGAGGACAAGCGTGATGACAACGCTCAGCTTATCTATCGGCACGACCTTTGATACGTCTCCTATCTGAATAGCCTTGTAATAGCAAAGCCATGAGACGCCGGTGGCAAGTCCGGAGAGAATAAGGAAAAGCCAGCTTTTTTTGCTGATGTCGCATATCTGGTTTTGCGTATTCGTAATAAAGACCATGCCCCAAGCCATAACAAGCACCACCGCCGTGCGAACGGCAGTAGCAAGATTTGAATTTACGTTTTCTATTCCGACTTTGGCAAGAATAGATGTCAGAGCCGCGAAAACGGCGGATAAAAGTGCCAGAATAAACCACATAATTAAATCTCCGATTGTTTTTCAAAGCAAAATTTGTTGACAGATGATGATTTGTGTGATATTATAAACCTGTTATTTCTCCCTGCGGAGGTGTAAAATGTTTGGAAAGAAAAGGCTCGCCGAAATTGCGTCGGTTTCCTTTGTGCTTGCAGTCAGTATATGCATTATTATATATAATTTTGCCTTTGCCGAGCTGCAGTCCGAGGCGCCGGGCGGCACGTTTCTTTTCATCGCCATGTGGGTGTGCGCTGTTATCGTGGCGTACCTGCTTATGAGCCGATTCGTTTTAGCTTTCGCGGCCGTATATTTCTGCGTGACGCTTGTATCCGCTGTTT
>JBJFAQ010000209.1:0-13623 GCA_051887995.1 Eubacteriales bacterium | reverse complement strand
TCATTGAAGCCCACGGAAACTATCTGCCGAAGTATAACTGAGACAGAGAAAAAATCTCCCCCAAAAGGCTTTTTGTGCCTTTCGGGGGAGATTTTCTTAGCCGGTATATCCGGATTCAGAGCTGAGTTTTGCGCGGAAGCAGACAAAAGCTGTTTCGTCTTCGCCGAAGCGGTGTGGCCTTTTACAGTCAATTTAAACAAGAAAATCCCGTGCTGTACGAAGTACCGCACGGGATTTTTTGGCTGGGATAGCTGGATTCGAACCAGCGCAATGCAAGAGTCAAAGTCTTGTGCCTTAACCGACTTGGCTATATCCCATTTCACTTTATGTGCATGGCATACCCTGCCTTTTATGATGCGCCTATTATAGCATATTTTGCCCTGTGTGTCAAGAAACAATTTGGTTTTGCATAAAATAATTTGAAAGAAAACCCGACATGTCGGGGAGAGAGGAGGTGCGGCTTCTGAAGGCACGCGGCAAGAGGGCGCGTCTGCGCCTTTTATCTGTTTTTCTGCTTCTTCCCATGCTTGTTTCCTGCTTTGGCGGGAAAGCCCCTGAGACAAACGAAGTGCTGTCTGCCATGACTTCTGCCCAGTCATCGCTCCCCGCAGGCAACTATTACACCACAAAAAGCTCCCCCGGCGCGCCTGATTATCTCTCGGACTCCGTTTTGGCCGCTCTCTACGGCAGCGGCGAAAGTCCCGCCGTTATGAAACGCACGGAGTCTGTCTCAGCGTATATTTCCTCGGGCCTTTACGCTTTTGAAATGGCAGTTTTCCTGTGCGTTTCCGAGCGCGACACCGCCGAGATAGCGGATCTCTGCCTTTCCCGCATAGAGCTTATGCGCACTTTCTACAACACGAATGCACGCCGTCTGTCGCTTGATATGTCCGCAATGGAAAATATAGACAATGCAAAGGTCAGCGTCATCGGGAGATACGTTATAATGGCGGTCTGCGGAGATGCAAAGCGCGCTGTCGAGGCGGCAAAAGACCTCATTTCGTAACCCGAATATGTATAAATTGACAATTTGCAAAATATTATTGCAAAAGGCGGCAGTTTTATATATAATTATCTTGCATAAGGCAATGTTATCGGAATAAAACAGACATAACGCACCGTAAGGAGGGAAAATGAGAAAAG
This sequence comes from Eubacteriales bacterium, assembly GCA_051887995.1. Lineage (GTDB taxonomy): Bacteria > Bacillota > Clostridia > Oscillospirales > CAG-272 > SIG710. The sequence continues at coordinate 12,480 of JBJFAQ010000209.1, read as the reverse complement.
AAAACGCGTATTTTCGTACAATTATAAAAATATTGCAGGCTGCCATAATGCTTTTCATGCTTTTTTCGCTTGCCTCCTGCGGCGGGGAGAATGACGCTCCTTTGACGAATGTAAAAGGCGAGGACGGAAAGGTTACAATTCTGCTTGACGCGGGGCACGGCTTCGGGGACGTCGGCTGTACGTCGGAATACCTTGACGGGAAGTATGAATACGAGCTCACGGAGCTTTATGTCAAGGGACTTCAAACGCGCCTTGAGGCGCGCGGCTACACAGTGCTTCTCACACACGACGGACAGAGCTTTCCCGCGGCGACGGAGATAACAGAGCGCGCAGACAAAGCAAAGGTTTCGTACAGCCCGGAAAAAATCAGTGACAACAATGTTTTTGACGCATATGAGCGCGCGGTTTACGCAAATGTACTTAACTCCGAGGGCGAGATAGATTTTCTTTTGTCGATTCACGTCAATGCCAACGCCGATTCGTCGGAGTGCGAGGGATTTGAAATTGACTACTGCACCGAGAACGGCGCTTCAAATCGCTCAAAGCTCGTTTTCGGGGATATCTGCACGGCACTTGAGAATGCATTCCCGGAGCGGCGCCGAAAGGAATTTGCCGACAGCTGGGAACAGGCGTTTATTGTGACAAAGTACACGACAATGCCGTCGGTACTGTTTGAAACGGGCTTTGCCAGCACGCAAAGGGAAGCGGAGCTGCTGCTTGACCCAAAGTGGCAGGCAAAATTGCTCGACGCGCTTGATGCGGGAATTGCCGCGTATTTTGAAAGATAAAGGCAGAAAAAGGACGCCGCAGGGCGTCCTTTTTTCTTATCGTCAGTTCAAAAATTGCGTGATTTCAGCCGTTTTCCGCGCAAAGCCTTGAGAGGTATGGCTCAATGACAAGTCCGTCGCGGATAGGGGTATCGTAATGTGATGATTTTTCCGTAAGAAAGCAGACAAACTCGCAGGCGGTCTCAACCGAGTCTTTGGGCGGCGTGCCTCGAAGCAGCTTGCCGATAAGTACGGAGGCGAAAACGTCTCCCGTTCCGGGATAGGAGCGCGGCAGGAGCGGCACGGTATGAAACGACGGCTTCTCTCCGTGCTCTGAGAGCGCTGTCAGTACAGACGGCGCGCCTTTTTCAGGTCGGATTTCAATTCCGGTCACGACAGTAAGGCGGCAACCGAAAAGGTCTGTCAGCTTTTTTAAGAGATTGTCGGCAAGCTCCTCTGCGCCCTCCCGTGATGTCGGACAGAAGCGCGGAAACTCTGTGTCTGTCAGATAGCACGCCTCGGTGAGGTTTGGGGTAATCAGGTCCGCGCCCTCGCAGATGCCTGCAATTCCGCGGACAAGCTCAGCCGTATATGTGGAATAGAGCTCCCCGTCGTCTCCCATCACGGGGTCGACTGCAATAAAGGGTCTTTTTCCGCCGCGGGTTTCAGCAAAACTGCGCGTAAAGCTTTTTATCATATCAATTTGTGCGGCGTCGCCGAGAAAGCCGCTGTATATGGCGTCGAAATCCGTCCCGAGCGACTTCCAGTGGTCTGCAATGCTCTTCATCTGTGACGTCAGCTCTTCAAAAAACATATTTTCAAATCCGCCTGTGTGGGTTGAGAGCAGTGCGGTCGGAAGCGGCACGGTCTGAACGCCGAGCGCGGAAAGGACCGGAATAATTACAGTAAGGGCACAGCGTCCGAGGCAGGAAATATCGTGTATCGCCGCGACGCGGGGTATCTGCGGCAAAAGCGCTTCATTTTTGCCGAAATCGGGCTTGTTTTGGTAACGGTTTGACATGGTTTTATCTCCGGGAATAAAATTTAAGCATTTTCTTGTACTGTTTAATGTTCTCCGTCCAGCAGGTCGCTCAGGGTTATGCTGTCAAGATAGTCTGTTATCATGGAATCGAGCTTTTCCCACATTGGGAGCGTGCGGCACGCGCCCGCCCGTTCGCATTTGTTCGGCTTGCAGTCAAGGCATGAGACAGGTGCAAGAGAGCCGTCGGTCAGTCGCAGAATCTCCCCGACCGTGTACTTTTCCGGCGCGCGTGTGAGCCTGTACCCGCCGCCCTTTCCACGTGAGCCGGCAACAAGTCCCGCTTTTGAGAGAACCGCAATGATGCTTTCAAGATATTTGAGTGAAATTCCCTGACTTTCCGCAACCGAGCCGAGAGAAATGAACTCTCCGCCGGAGCGCGCGGCAAGCTCCAGCATCACGCGCAGCGCGTATCTTCCTTTTGTTGAAATCAGCATGGTTTCTTTCCTTTCCCTATCTTACAAGTCAGCTTTGACGCACATATTATACTACAAAAGCAATAGGAAATCAAGACCTGCGCGCAGAGACAAAAAATTCGGTTTCGGAGATCTTTTCACAAAAGCCTGAGATTTATAGATTATACATTGCGTTTAGCAGCTTTGTTCCGGTTTTCGTGCGGAATACATTTTGCCTGAAAGAATAAATGCTCTCCGGACTTAATCCGTCCTCGTACGCATTCACAAGAAAGTCCGCCTCAAGTAAAATACGGTAATCCGGTGCGTCCGCTTCCGTATATGTGTGATGATGTGCAATCAGATAGCATACTCTGTCGGTTTCCGCCTTTGTCACTTCGGGAAACGCTTCAAGCATTTGCCTTGCGTAGTCGGGACCGAGCTTTTCCTGAATCTTTCCGTCACAGCGCCCGTACTTTTCCTCGCCGGGACGGATTCCTATATCATGCAGAATTGCCGCAATGTCAAGTATTTTCAGGGTTTCCTCATTAAGCCCTTCGGATTTGCCGATTAAGTGGGCATATTCATATACTTTTGTCAAATGCTGAATCCGTTTTGGGTCTCCCCTGTTAAACTCTGCCATTTTAAGAATCAGTTGCTCGCTCAGCATATTCTCGCCCCCGTGTTTTGTTTTTTCATATTATACCAAATTATCGTCGAAAAAGCAATATTATATTATTGTTGTATTTAAATACGAAAAACAGGCGCAAACACCGCCGGAATTCGTTACAACCACTCAAAATTTGCCGATTTTCCTTTTGTTTTTTTGTTTCTTCTTTTAAAATGCACTTTTTTTCAAAAAAGTATTGCAAAATTCGACAAAATATGCTACAATACCGTCATCAAAAATAAATACGCTAAATGAAGCACGCAGGAAATGGCGAAAGCCGCCGAAGGAGTAACACTCTCAGGTGTCCGTACGGGACGGGACTGTGTGCCGATAGCACTCCGGAGAAGTCCACTCGTATGGGTGCCGAAGGTGAAAGATGCGGTTTTTGCTTGTGCCGAAAACCGTAGCGAATCTCTCAGGCAAAAGGACGGAGTTTTACGACACTTTAAGAGGCTTTTGTACGTTTTGTCATTCTTTTTGTTATACAAATGCCCGATAGGTGACGCACACTTTCCGGAGTCAAACAGAGTTTGGCTCTTTTTGTTTTTGTGTCAAAAGCTTTTTAATCGGAGGCTCACTTATGTGGCAAAAAATCATTGACGTCATAACTGATGTGAACGGCGCGATAAACGGCGTCGTATGGGGCTGGCCCGTTATCATTCTGATTCTCGGTACGGGTCTTCTTCTCTCTGTTCGCACGGGCTTTTTGCAGATACGCAAGTTCGGCGACTCCATGAAGAGTACGATTGTACCTACCGTAAAGTCAATCGGAAAAAAGAAATCCGACGGCGGCAAAGGCGTTTCGCAGTTTGAGGCTTTTGCAACGGCAATTTCGGGTACTGTCGGTACGGGTAACATAATCGGCGTAACTTCCGCAATTTTAACCGGCGGTCCGGGAGCTGTCTTCTGGATGTGGGTTTCCGCATTCTTTGGAATGGTAACAAACTTTTCCGAGAACGTGCTCGGCCTTTACTACCGCAAAAAGGACAAGGACGGCTTCTCCGGCGGCGCTTTCTACTACATAGAAAACGGTCTTAAAAAGTGGGGACCTTTTGCCAAGATTCTGGCTTACATGGCGGCTGTTGTCTGCCTGTTTGCTGCTGTCGGTATGTCCGGCGTGCAGACAAATAAAATCTCGGGCACGCTTTCAAACACGCTTGGCGGCGCTTTCGGCGTTGAGACCGGCTCTGCTGCGGAAACGCTCGTAAAGCTGCTTATCGGCATTATAGTGGCACTTGTCGCCGCAGTTATTATCATCGGCGGTATAAAGCGTATCGGACGCGTGGCATCAAAACTCATTCCGTTTATGTCGCTTTTGTTTATGGTGCTTGCTCTTATTGTTATATTCAAGAACATATCCTCCGTCGGCTCTGCATTTGCCCTTATCTTCAAGGACGCTTTCAAAGTAAAGGCGGTATCGGGCGGCGTTGTGGGATACGCTTTCTCTCTCACCATCAAAAAGGGTATGGCGCGAGGTGTATTCTCAAACGAGGCAGGTCTCGGCTCTTCGGTTATAGCGCACTCCGCCTCTGAAACACGTGAGCCTGTAAAGCAAGGTCTTTGGGGCGTATTTGAGGTGTTCTTTGACACCTTCATCATCTGCACGCTGACAGCTCTTATGTTCCTTACCACCTTTGATGTAACAAGCACATCTCTTGTCGGCGCAGACGACTCCGCAATGGCGCTTAAAATGTTCTCAAGCAACTTCGGCACGTTCGGCACAGTCTGCTTTACGATTATTCTTCCGCTGTTTGCATTTACTACTATTATGGCATGGTCTTACTACGGTGAGAAAGCCGCAGAGTTCTGCTTCAAGTGGGTAAAGAGCGAGAAAAAACGCAAGGTTGCGGTGCTTGTATTTAAGATTTTGTACGTTCTGTTCATTGTCTTTGCCGCCATCATCAGCGGTTCGCTCGTTTGGGATATAGACGACACCTTCAACGGTCTTATGTCCATACCGAACCTTATCGCCCTTATTGCACTCAGCGGAACGGTTGCAAAGATTACAAAGAATTACTATCAGCGAAAGAAGGGCGAGAAAATCGAGCCTATGCTTTCGGCTTATCCCGACCTTAACGAGGAGTTTAAGCGGGACATAGCAAAAGACATTGCTGAAATGAAATAAATATCCGGTTTGCCGTGCTCGGCAAGGAAAAAAATATGCGGGCGGATTTTATATCCGCCCGCGTATTTTATTATTCGGTTTCTTTTACGGAATTCTTCAGATACCTGTCAATTTCCCGGATATAAAGCTCACTCATAGAGCTGAGCAGAATATCTTTTTTTACAATATACCCTATTTCCATTGTGTTTGCTGAGGGATCGCCTTCATCTTCAAGGGGAACGGCAATATAATCTGTTCCGTTCAGCTCTTCGCAGATAATACCGGAGCAAAGCGTGTAGCCGTTAAGCCCCACCATTAAATTCAGCATGGTGGCACGGTCATTTACCTTGATTGTCCTCGGATATACGTTCGTGCTGAATATTTCTTCCGCGAAATAGAAGGAGCCGGTATCGCCCTGCTCAAAGGAAAGGCAGGGATAATCGGTCAGCATGTCAAAACAGATGGATTTCAGCTTGCTAAGCGGATGCCCTTTCCATAAATACACATAAGGTTTGCAATCAATCAATTTATGAAACTCTAAGTTGTTTGTTCTCAGCAGTTTTGTAATGATTTTACGGTTAAATTCGTTTAGATACAGGATGCCGATTTCGCTCTTTGAGGTGCTTACGTCTTCAATGACTTCTCTTGTCTTTGTTTCGCGTATCGCAAACTCATATTCTGCCGTGTTGAATCTTTTTACCATCTCGACGAAGCTCTTGACGGCAAAAGAATAATGCTGTGTCGAAATGCCGAATTTCTTTTTCAGCATTCCGCCCTTTTCGTATTTATCTAAAATGATTTCATACTGTTGGTACAGTTGTCTTGCGTGATTTATAAATTCAAGTCCGTCATTTGTGAGCGTAACCCCTTTTCTTGTGCGGTGAAAAATCACGATTCCGAGTTCTTTTTCCAGCTCCTGTACAGCACCCGTAAGCGACGGCTGGGAAATATATAAAACCTCTGACGCTTTGTTAAATGAGCCCATTTCCGTAATGGCTATCACATAATGCAGCTGCTGTAAAGTCATAAATTTTCTCCTTTCTGCGGTCTTTAGCGCATAGCGCCGTATGCTTTACGGAAAATATCGGGCAAAAAAACCGTCCCGAATATTTTGCACACAGCCTTTTCGCGGGCGGGTATAAGGCGCTTTGCTTTAAACATGCGGATTACACGGAGAATTTTGCGACGACCTCTTCTGCATAGCGAACGCTTTCCATAGCGTCCTTTGCATACTTATCCGCGCCGATTCTGTCCGCATATTCCTTGGTAAGTACCGCGCCGCCGACAACAGTTTTACACCACGGCGCATGCATTTTCAGCAGTTTTATGGTTTCTTCCATTGCGGGAACTGTGGTCGTCATAAGGGCGCTAAGTCCTGCAAGTGGAGCGTGCAATTCTACGACTTTTTCCACGATTGTTTCGGGCGGTACGTCCTTGCCGAGGTCTGCCACATCAAAGCCGTAATTTTCAAGCAGCAATTTTACGATGTTTTTGCCGATGTCGTGTATATCTCCCTTGACGGTTGCGAGTACAAAGACTCCCTTGCTTTTCGTTTTCCCGCTGCCCGCCATGTGTACCTTGATGACCTCAAACGCTCTTTGAGCCGCCTCGGCGCTCATGAGTAGCTGCGGCAGGTATACCGTCTTGTTTTCAAATCCTTCGCCGACATTGTTCAGTGCGGGAATAATATCGCGGTTTACAATATCAAGCGGAGAAACCGTTTGCAAAAGCTCCTTTGCAAGCTCACCTGCTCTGTCTTTAAATCCCTTGATGACCGCGTGTTGCAGCTCGGAGCAGTGCTCGTCCGCGCTTTTCGGCGCTTCGGGCGGCGGAGCAGGCGCAAAAGCCGCAGGTGCGAAAGAAGCTGACGCTCCAATATATTCGGCACAGTTTTTATCCAGACCCTTCAGCGCCCTGTACGCGTAATAGGTTTTCATCATGTCAGCCGAGTACGGGTTCATGATGGCGGCGGAAAGTCCATTTTCAAGAGCCAGCGCAAAGAAAGTGCTGTTTACGGCATCACGGCAGGGCAGTCCGAAGGACACATTGGAAACGCCGAGCGAGGTATGACAGCCAAACGTTCTGCTGATGGCACTCATGGCTTCAAGAGTTGCAAGCGCCGCCTTGTGGTCCGCGCTTATTGTCAGCGCCAAGGTATCAAAGATGATATCTTTTCCGTCAATGCCGTATTCTGCGGCGGTTTTAAGAATTTTTTCGGCAATTTTCACTCTTCCGTCCGCCGTTTCGGGAATCCCGTTTTCATCTAAGGTTAAAGCGACGACAAGGCCGCCGTATTTCTTTACCAGCGGGAAAATCGCTTCCATACTCTCTTTTTTTCCGCTTACGGAGTTGACCATTGCCTTTCCGTTATAGCATCGCAGAGCCGTTTCCATGGCACGAATGTCGGAGGTGTCAATCTGTAAAGGAAGGTCTATTATCGCCTGCATTTCACAGACGACATTTTTCAGCATTCCGGCTTCATCTATCTCCGGAAGTCCGACGTTGACATCCAGGATATGCACGCCCTTTTCCTGCTGTTTTACTCCCTCGGACAGAATGTAATTCACATCGTTTTCCATCAGAGCCTGACGAAAACGCTTTTTTCCGGTGGGGTTTATCCTCTCTCCGATAAGGATAGGCTCTTTGCCGAATTCAACGGCATGAGTGTACGAGGATACCACGGTTTTGTTTTTTGGCTCGGTCGGTATCGGCTCAAAACCGCATGTCTTATCATGCAAGGCTTTTATATATTCGGGGGTTGTGCCGCAACAGCCGCCTAAAACTCGCACTCCCTGCTTCATAAGGGAGGCAACCTCATCGGAAAAATCATCGGCTGTAACGTCAAAGAGCGTCTTTCCGCCGACAGACCTCGGAAGTCCTGCGTTGGGCTTCAGTATTACCGGGACAGACGCGCACTTTAGAAGCTGCTCTGCGACACCCCGAAGCTGTCTTGGTCCAAGTGAGCAGTTCGCCCCCAGCGCATCCGCGCCCATGCCTTCAAGCAGTGCAACCATTGCCGCGGGAGTGGCGCCCGTCATCAGTTTTCCGTCCTCTCCGTATGCATTTGATACAATGACCGGAAGGTCGCTGTTCTCTTTTGCGGCGAGCAGGGCGGCTTTCGTCTCATAGCTGTCATTCATTGTCTCAATGAGAATAAGGTCTGCGCCGTATTTGACACCGAGACTTACGGTTTTTGCAAACACACAGACCGCGTCCTCAAAATCAAGGTCGCCGAATGGCTTTAACAGCTTTCCCGACGGACCGATATCGAGCGCAATATATTTTTCCTGCGGGGACGTGCTTTGCATCCTTGCCGCTTTCGCATTTGCAAGCGCCGTTCGGACGATTTCGTCAAGCTCACTCTCCGTAAATTTCAGCGTATTTGCGCCAAAGGTGTTGGTGCAGACCACATTGCTGCCCGCGTCAAAATAAGCCTTGTGAATCGCTGTTATCACATCGGGGTGAGATATGTTCCATCTCTCGGGATGCTCGCCCGGCAGCAGTCCTTTGTCCTGTAGCATAGTGCCCATGCCGCCGTCGAGATAAACTATGCTTGTTTTTAAAAACTCTTTAAAGGTCATAAAGCACCTCTGAATGTGCAGTCCCGCATCTGACAGGCACTGCATCTGTTTTGGGGTTGTTTTTCTTCGCCGCCGATTCCCATAAAGGCGGTCACGGATTTTGAGGGAGACATGAGCAGGCTGTCATTCAGCGTAAGCCCTATCCTTTTGCCGCAGTCAAGCACATCAAAAATATCCTTCTGAACAGAGAGCGGCAAGTCTCCGTAACCCGGGCTGAACCGAGGTCTTTTCCCCGAATTCAGTTCCTTTGCAATATCCTCGCAGAACGCATCGCAAAGCGCTTCTATGCGCTCTGCTCCGATTGCCTGAAACATCAGCGCTTTTGAGGGGGAAAGCCTTCCGTATTTTGCAATCAGACGGTCAATTTCCACCCCGACGGTTGCGGCAAAAAGGATAACGGACTTGCAGTCTTTCAGATTTGAAGCGAGATTTGCCGACCGCAAACTGAAGACTTCAAAGCCGCATATATCGCCGTCTGTTTTGACGGGCAATTCACGGTAGCAGACATTGTACGTGAGCTTGTCCTCCGCTTCTTTTACGCACGATTCCAAAAGAGACATAATCTCGTTTCCGGCATCCCTGCATCCCGCATACCGCAGGATTTCCCTCTTGCAGAAAGGCGGCGCTGCGTATGTTTTGCTTATAACCGCAGAATTCATTTTCCCAGAATGTCGGACAGATTTGCCTGTATTTTTTCGGCAACATCCGGCTTGTTCATGGAGTATACGTGCACATTTGTTATACCGTTTGCATAAAGGTCAATTATCTGGTCGGTGGCATAGGCGATGCCCGCCTGCTTCATGGCGGCAGGATCTGAGCCGAATTTATCCACAAGGCTTTTGAATCTTTGGGGCATAAAAGAGCCGGAAAGCTTGATGGCTCTTGCCACTTGATTTGCGTTTGTGATGGGCATGATGCCGGGAATTATCGGAACGGTAATTCCCGCCTCGCGGATTTTATAGAGGAAGTTATATAGCAGATTGTTGTCAAAAAACATCTGCGTGGTTAAGAAATCACAGCCCGCGTCTGTTTTTTCCTTCAGCCTTCGTATATCTTCCTTTTGATTTTCGCTTTCCGGGTGAATCTCGGGATAGCAAGCCCCTCCGACGCAAAAGTCGGGATTCGCCGCCTTCAGCTCAAGCACAAGCTCGGTGGCATACCTGTAATCCCAGCTTCGGCGGTCGGAGTTTTCTTTATCCGCAGGGATATCCCCTCTCAGCGCCATGACATTTTCAATTCCCGCGTCCTGTATCTCACGGATTTTACGCCTGACGGTCTCTCTTGTTGAGGAAACGCAGGTCAGGTGCGCGAGGGAAGGCACGCCGTAACGCTCTTTTATGTTTTTTGCAATATCGAGGGTATATTTGCTCGTTCCTCCGCCTGCTCCGTATGTAACACTCATAAAGGCGGGACGCAGCTTTGCAATTTCCTCGGTGGCGGCTCTCACGCTTTCAAAAGCGGTTTCGGTTTTCGGAGGAAACACTTCAAAAGAAAGCGTAAGCGTATTTTTGGTAAGTAAATCTTTGATTTTCATAAAACAGATTCCTCTTTGGAAAGGCAGAATGTATATTTGACTGTGTATGCAAGCTCCGCGAGCCTTTTACTGCGTATATTGTATCACAAATCCGAAGATTTTGCAATCTCGCGCAGTCTCTTGTGCGGGATTTCGGCTCTTTTTCTGCGGAAGTGAGGGGAAGTACCCCATGACGGGCTTTGTAATGAATAAAAACCGCCGTGAGAAGCGCAAAGCAACGGATTTTTTCCCTTGGCATGAGGTTAAATGCGTTTTTACTCGTTTTTTTCTTTGATATTTGAGATAAAATACGGCGTTGACTGATAGACAAAGTAGTTAAGCCAATTTGAAAACAGGAGATTGGCGCCGGAACGCCAGGTGCACAGCGGTTCTTTTGTGTCGTCATCGTCAGGGAAATAGTTCTTCGGAATGCTGACCGGAATACCCGCCGCCTTGTCCCGTTTGTACTCGTCGTTCAAAGTGTTTGCATCATATTCGGAATGACCGGTTATATAAATTTGGCGTCCTCCGTTTGTGGAGACTGCATAGATTCCGGCTTCGTCGCTTTCGGCAAGGATTTTAAGCGCGGGGACTTTCTCGATTTGCTCACGATTTACGGTCGTGTGACGTGAGTGAGGCGCTAAAAAGACGTCGTCGAAGCCTCGGAATAAGATAGAGCCTTTATGCGTGACCTTATGCGGGAAAATACCGAACATTTTTTCGGGAAGCGCTTCCTTTTCGATTCCGTAATGATAATAAAGCCCTGCCTGCGCTCCCCAGCAGATGTGAAAGGTGCTGTATACGTGCGATTTGCTCCATTCCATAATTTCGCAAAGCTCCGACCAGTAATCAACTTCTTCAAAGGGCATTTGCTCTACGGGAGCGCCGGTAATTATAAGTCCGTCATAGAAATTTTCCCTGATTTCATCAAACGACTTGTAAAATGCAAGCATGTGCTCTTTGGCGGTATGTTTCGGCGTTCTTCCGCTGACGGCAAGCAGTTCTATTTCAATTTGCAGCGGTGTATTTCCAAGCAGGCGTGCGAGCTGAGTTTCCGTGGCGATTTTGGTCGGCATCAGATTCAGAATTAAAATTTGCAGCGGACGAATATCCTGTGTTACCGCCCGCTCGATGTCCATAACAAAGATATTTTCTTCCTGTAATGTTTTGGCAGCCGGTAAATCCCCCGGAATTTTAATGGGCATATATTACTCCTTCTTTATGTTTGTTTTTTGTATGATTACATGCCGAAAACTCCGGTGCAGCCCCTTCTGCACCGGAGTCGGCGTTATGCATTATCTGACGGCGGCAAAGCCTTTCTCCAAATCGGCAATGATATCGTCTATGTGCTCTGTACCTATCGACAGCCGAATCGTATTCGGTTTGATTCCCTGATCAAGAAGCTCTTCTTCCGTCAGCTGTGAGTGCGTTGTGGTTGCAGGGTGGATAACAAGCGATTTCACATCGGCAACATTGGCAAGCAGCGAGAAGATTTCCAAGTGGTCAATGAATTTGTGCGCTTCCGCCTGACCGCCTTTGATTTCAAAGGTGAAAATCGAAGCGCCGCCGTTCGGGAAGTACTTCTCGTAGAGCGCGTGCTGAGGATGATTCGGAAGAGAGGGATGATTTACCTTTTCGACAAGCGGATGACTTGCAAGATATTCAACCACTTTCTTTGTGTTCTCCGCATGACGCTCAAGACGCAGAGAGAGCGTCTCAACCCCCTGCAGAAGCAGGAAAGCATTGAACGGCGAAATGGCGGCACCTGTGTCCCGAAGCAGTATCGCACGGATATAGGTGACAAATGCCGCAGGACCTGCCGCGTCCACAAAGGAAACGCCGTGATAGCTGGGGTTAGGAGAGGCAATAGGTGCGTACTTGCCGGAAGCCTTCCAATCAAACTTGCCGGAATCGACGATGATTCCGCCGAGCGTTGTGCCGTGACCGCCGAGGAACTTTGTGGCGGAATGAATGACGATGTCTGCGCCGTGCTCAATCGGGCGGATAAGGTACGGAGTGCCGAAGGTGTTATCGATTACAACGGGAAGCCCGTGCCTGTGCGCAAGCTCGGCAATAGCATCGATGTCGGGAATATCGCTGTTGGGGTTTCCGAGCGTTTCAAGATAGATTGCCTTGGTGTTCGGCTGAATGGCGGATTCCACCTCCGCAAGATTATGAATGTCTACAAATGTGGTTTTGACACCGAACTGCGCAAGCGTATGTGCGAGCAGGTTGAAGCTGCCGCCGTAGATGGTCTTTTGCGCTACGATATGTTCACCTGCCTGAGCCAGCGCTTCGATGGTATATGTCACGGCAGCCGCACCCGAAGCCAAAGCCAAAGCGGCAACGCCGCCTTCAAGAGCGGCAACGCGCTTTTCAAGAACGTCCTGTGTGGAGTTTGTAAGTCTGCCGTA
>JBJFAQ010000208.1:0-3004 GCA_051887995.1 Eubacteriales bacterium | reverse complement strand
CGGAGCTGGTAATTCGTGTTCTTTCTTTCGGTCCTACCGTGGAGGTTTCGGAGCCGGAAAGCTTCAAAAAACTTATAATTGACAAGCTAAAAAGCCAAAAAAGCTGTGAACTTATATGAGTTCGCAGCTTTTTTTCCGTGTATATTGAAATTACAATTGGTAAAATATGCTTGCAAGGTTACTTCAAGCGTGTGTTTGAAAATTATCACTGCGGTGCACAAGGCTATGCCGACGTGTATGCCCGAAGAATCTCTTGCACTTGGGCAATCTGATGAGTCTTGAAAACTCTAACAGATGGGGTTCAACTCCCCATAGGACCTGTCAAGTCCTTCTATCGCGGGTTCGAATCCCGCCGTATGCTTCAGAGCATATCGCCAGTGGTTTGGTTATTGCCGTAACGGCAAAAAAGTTTAAGACGCAAAATTTTAGGTCTATCCGAAATTACTCGGCAGAAAGCAAAATAATATCGTTTTGCTGAAGCGATACGGCGCCTGCCTTGCCCGAAAACGGATACCGCAAGTCAAACATATAAGCCAAAAGCTTGCTTTCCGCTTATATATACGACCGCTCAAGTATTCGGCCGCAAGTTCCGTATGAGTAATTGCAATCGAATTTTAACCTTTCAGGAGGGTATACATATTATGATAAAAATAATTATTAACGAGAATCAAAAAGGCTTTCTTTTCAAGAACGGAAAGTATGCGGGAATGCTTGACGCAGGTAAATACCGCATTTACGGCGGCAAAGAAATCGAAATCGCAGATTTAGATATGCCTATCGTTTCCGACAAATGTGCGTTAGATATTATTCTTAACGATGATAAAGTCTCAGAAATCACTTCGGTCGTTGAAGTGGCTGACGAGCAACTGGCGCTTCATTTTGTAAACGGAAAGTTTGCATCAGTGCTCAGTCACGGCAAATATGCCTTCTGGTCGCAAATCGATAAGCACGAGTATAAAATCGTGGATATCTCCACACCTGAGGTGGGCGCAGATGTTCCGGAGTACATCTTCTCCAAGATTCCAACCGCTTATTACACCAAGGTTGAGGTTTCGGAGTACCAAAAAGCAAGGCTCTATTTTAATAAAAAGCTCGTTAAAATTTTGGATGCGGGTACATATTATTTCTGGAAAAACGGCGTCAAAATTGATGTGGACTTTGTTGACACGAGACTTACTCAAATGGATATAACAGGGCAAGAAATATTAACTCAGGATAAGGTTTCTATTCGCGTTAATTTCGTTTGCAATTACCGTGTAACCGATTACGTTAAGATATTGACCGAAATTGATGACTTTACAGAGCAAATGCATGTTGCGGCACAGTTAGCTCTGCGGGAGTACATTGGAAAATATAAGCTGGACGAAATCCTTGAAAACAAGGCGCAGATGTCCGAGTTTGTATTTGCGAAACTAAAAGCAAAAGAGAAAGCGCTGTATGTTGAAATTACGGATGCCGGTGTAAAGGATATTATTCTGCCGGGCGAAATCCGTGAAATAATGAACACCGTACTAGTCGCTGAAAAGAGCGCTCAGGCGAATGTTATCACTCGCCGCGAAGAGGTCGCTTCCACACGATCATTGCTTAACACGGCAAAATTAATGGATGAGAACAAAACACTGTATAAGCTTAAAGAGCTTGAATATGTTGAGCGCATTTGTGAGAATGTCGGCAACATCAATTTAAACGGTAACAGTGACGTTCTGACACAGCTTACTGGTATTCTCAGAGGAAACAACACATAAACTTAAGTCGTGAGTTTTTCTTTTCTGCATCTTACGGCTTTACAGAAAGGAGACTTAATATGGTAGAAATAGTCGGCAAGTTTAATACTGCCATATGTTATACAGACACATTAGAGCCTAACGCATACTCGCAAATTGAAGCCGTATGCAACGAGGAGGCCTTCAAAGATTCTAAAATCCGCATTATGCCCGATGTGCACGCCGGTAAGGGGTGTACCATCGGCACCACTATGACCGTAGTTGACAAGGTAGTTCCGAATATGGTGGGGGTGGATATAGGCTGCGGAATGTACACGGTAAGCCTTGGCAAAGCGGATATTGATTTTGAAAAGTTTGACGGGGCGGCACATTCAATTCCCGGCGGAAGAAATGTCTGGGAAGGCAGACAGGAAAGATTCGATTTGACCGCGCTTCGCTGTTACCGCAATCTTAAAGACACCAAAAGACTTGAAAGAAGCCTCGGCACCTTAGGCGGCGGAAATCACTTTATCGAAATCGATGCTGACGCAGAGGGGAATAAATATTTAATAATCCATTCGGGCAGCCGCAATCTCGGCACACAGGTTGCAACTTTTTATCAGGGCATCGCCGTTGATTTGAATCTCGGCAAGGAAGAGTATTTCAAAAAGCGTGACGAAATTATCCGAACATACAAGGAGGACGGCCGCAGAAGCGAAATACAGGCAACACTCAAAAGAATGGCAAAGGAGTGGGAGGAAAAAGAGCCTACAATGCCGCATGAGCTTTGCTATCTTTACGGCGATTTTATGGAGGACTACTTACATGACGTTAGTATCTGTCAGCAATTTGCAAAGCGCAACCGCGAGAAAATGGCGGAAATTTTGCTTGAAAAGACAGGGCTTGCCGGATATGAGTCATTTCAGACTATTCACAATTATATTGATGTAGATAAAATGATTTTGCGCAAAGGCTCTGTTTCCGCAAAGGCGGGGGAAAAGCTTCTGATTCCCATAAATATGCGTGACGGAAGTCTGATTTGCGTGGGTAAGGGTAACGAGGATTGGAACTGCTCCGCGCCCCACGGCGCAGGGCGCTTACTGTCCCGTTCTGCTGCATTAGAGAAGCTCACTATGGAGGAATATAAGGAGCAAATGGCGGGTATCTATACTACCTGCATTAATTCCGCCACCCTTGACGAATCGCCTATGGCATACAAGAATATGGATGAAATAGTTGAAAATATTAAGCCCACCGCCCAAATCATCGCTCACATTAAGCCTATATATAATTTTAAGGCG
>JBJFAQ010000207.1:0-3004 GCA_051887995.1 Eubacteriales bacterium | reverse complement strand
ATTAAAGGCTCGTCAGAGAAGCTGTAGCGAACAAAATTCGGCGCGTTTTCACCGACGTCGGACTCTGCGCCTTCGGGAATTTCCTCGCTGGAGGAAAATTCCAGTTTCAGCAGCAGCGCTTCGTGTGTGTCGGTTTCATACCAGAAGTTGCCGAGCCCGTAGAAAATCGGCTTTCCGGAGTAGTATTCGATGTTCTGCATCACCGTGGAGCGGCATCCGATGACAATGTCTGCGCCAAAGTCGATGAAGTCATGTGCGAGACCTATTTGAGTTTCGTCCGCAGATGTATTATCGCCAAGTCCCCAGTCGGTATAAACAATAACATAGTCGGAATTTTCGCGCGCTTCCTTGATTGCCTCGGTAAAATATGCGGAATTTGTGCTGTAAAGAAGCCCGGCTGAGGTAGATGCGGCTTCGGGAGCAGTAAGGTTTGTCGCGTTTCTGAGCGCGGCAACAACGGCGATTTTTCTGCCGCCTGCGATAATGTACCGCGGTGTTTTTGCGTCTTCAAGAGACGATCCGGCGCCGATATAAGCGATATCCTTGTCGTCAAGCGCCTTTATCGTGTCCGTAAGACCTGCGGCGGAATAGTCGTATATTCTGTCATTTGCGAGGTTTACCATATCGACGCCGAGAAGCCCCAGAATATTTGCGTTTTCGGTCGAGGAAGAGTGTGCATACGCTCTCGCGGGCAGTTTTGTTTTTCCGTTTGTCAGGGGCGATTCAAGATTGACGCAGAATACGTCGGCTCCGAGCATCTGCTCGGCAAGCTCGGCGGAAAAAGCCGCGTTTACGAGATTTCCGAGGTTGTTTCTGTGCACAACAAGAGGAGACCAGTTCCAGTTGTCGTCGAGGCTCACATCCCCGGCAAACACGATTTTGGCGGTGCTTCCGCTCTCGATTACCTGATAGTTGTAATCCTCGGCGTTTCCGTTCGCAAGGTCAAACAGCGCATATAGAGAGAAGCCGCAGACCTTTTTCCACATGTCATCTGTATATTCGTTTTCTTCAAGATAAGCGCAGATGCTTCCGTATATATCGGTTCCGAATTTTTCTCCGCAGTATTCGAGAAACATTGTGTCGATGACACGTGATGAATCGGAAGATTCAAGCTTTGCAAGAACATCGTCCGCCGTCTTCGGTGCCTCCGGCTTGTTTGCGAGAGCAGAAGTGTCAAGCGTTTCAAGGTCTTTTTTTATGGAGTTGCTGTACCCGGAAAGCGCAAATTTGTAAAAAAAGGCGAGAAGCAGAACGACGACCACCGTCATTGTAATGTTAAAAAGCGGATTTCGCAGTAAATTCTTTTGGCGGAACATTTTATCCTCCGTAGCTGTTCAAAATTATATACCGAAATTATAACACTCACGAAAGGCATCTGTCAATACAAAAAACGGGGCGTCGTCAAAAAATGTTAGATTTTGTGTTTTGTAACTGTTTTATATGTAAAAAAACAATAATTATTTTTGTTCAAACGGCACAAATTGTTAAAAATGCATGAATTGTGAATTTTTTGTATTGAAAAAAAACATACGGTGTGATAGAATATGAGATGTACATAAGTACCCATTTTTTGGAACAACGAAAGGAACAAAACATGAAAAAGAATGTCAGACGCATAATCAGCCTTATGCTGGTGCTTTGCATGGCTGTTTCGATGGTTGTGCTTCCCACATACGCAACCGAGCTGAGAAGCATCCTTGATGTAGATGCCGCGACGACAGAAAAAATCTACTTCAAATGTGAAACAAACAAGGATTTTACGACTTATGCCGTAGGCGATGAGATGGTTTTCACCCTTACCCTTTATGCACAGGATACAAGCAAACAGGTGGAAGCTCTGACCGCTCCTTATTTTTATTATTCCATTCGTCAGGACGACGGACGCAGTTTCTACGGCTTTGCTGACGCGTCAAGCGGAAGCGCCGTTATCAGAACAAAGATCACAAGTCCCGGCGCAGTGCTTCTTAAGGTTCTTCCTTATGACAGCGCGAAGAAAGAAATAAAAGTTATGAACGGTGACACGAACCTTGTTACCCCGATGAACGGAGGAGCAATTGCAGGTGTCTCCGAAATCACCACAACTCTTGAAGAGCCTGAAGGCTTCGACGCTTTCTGGGCAGAGCAGCTCGAGCTTCTCGACACCTGCGCGCCCGAGATGTACTCCATTGAAAAGCTTGAGAGCTGGTGGGGTAAAGATACCTACGACGCGTATATCGTAAAGATAAACTGCGTGGGCAATCCCGCTCTTATCAGCACCGGCGAGACATATGTTTCGGGAGTTATGACTGTTCCGAAAAACGCAGACCCCTCGACCCTCAAATTCAATCTCGGTTTCCAGGGCTACGGCGTTTCCGCATGCTGGATAAGCGCTTCGGCAGGATATGTTAATTTTGTGGTAAGCGCGCACAGTATGGATCCGTATGAAGATGCGGACTATTATACCGCTCTCGGTCGTACTCTCGGCTTGGGCGGCTCAGACTACGGCTGGTCTGCTGCTGAAAACGCAGATCCGTATACTTCCTATTTCCGCTACATGCTTCTTCGTGACGTACAGGCGGTTCGCTTCCTCCAGAAATACTTTGGCGAGGGCGGAACTGCTCCTGTCGGAACCGATACGGCGCTTGCCGCAGAGGTTGAAGGATGGGCCGGACTTTGGGACAGCACCAATATTAAGACAAGCGGCGGTAGCCAGGGCGGATTCCAGGCAATCGCAGTTGCGGGTCTCGTACCTCAGGTAACAGAGTGTGTCGCTTCCATTCCGTGGTTTGCCGATGTCGGAGCACAGACTGTCAACACAAGAATTTCTTCCGCTTTCCTTCCTTCATATGCAGACGGTCTTCTCTTTTACGATACCGCATACTTTGCAAAACGGGTAAAGGCTGTTGTAAAAATTGATGCAGGCGCGGGCGACCCGACTTGCCCGATGTGGTCTATCCAGTCCATTTTCAACAACCTGACAACCGATGCAACCCTTATTTTCACACAGGGAAGAACGCACAGCCGC
>JBJFAQ010000206.1:0-3008 GCA_051887995.1 Eubacteriales bacterium | reverse complement strand
AGAAAATCCAGCTTTCTCCCCACAGGCTCTGTGCTCTCGGAAATTTTGTCAAAAGCGTCGAAATGGGAGCGCAGTCTTACGATTTCTTCGTCTATGGAGACCTTGTCCGCGAAAATCGCACATTCGGTGAGTATTCGGCTCTCGTCAACTGAAATTTTATTGTCGTCGAGCATCTTGCGTATCCGCTCTTCGAGCTTTGCCTTGTACGACGCGATGTTCCCCTCCGACAGTGTCTCGATTTTGTCAACGATTTTCCGGACAACAGTCAGCTTTTTTGACAGGTCTGCCTCAAGACTTGCGCCCTCGCGCGCTCTTGCGTCAAGGAATATATCGGTTGCCTTGTCGAGCACGCTTTTTACGTCTTCCCAGTCGCGCTCTATGTCTTCATCCGGCTTTTTGCGGACAAAAACGTCGCCGAGGCGGGCAACCTCCATCACGCTGATGTCGTCGTGCAGACTGTATGTATCCCGCAGCTTTTTGAGCGCTTCCACATAGCTTCCCGCGAGCGCGGAGTCAAGGCAGATTTCAACTCCGTCGGATTCGACGGTCTCCGCGCCGATATATACGTCCAGCTTTCCCCGGCTTATGCCTTTTGACATAAGATATGGCTTTATTCTGTCCTCAAGCGGCGAAAAAGTTCTCGACAGTTTGACCGAGCAGTCGAAATACCGGCTGTTTACGCTTTTCAGCTCCGCCGTTATCTCTCTGCCTCCGACCGTTTCTTTTGCTCTGCCGAACGCCGTCATGCTTTTCATCATAAAAACGGTTCTCCTTTTAAAATATGTCGGAAAGGCGCGCAAAATACGGCCCATTTCCGAATATACCTATAATTATTCACAGTATATAATACCTCAAAATTGAGCTTTTGTCAACTTTTCTCGGAAGATTCAACATGTTTTTTTGACCAAAAAATCCGAGCTTTTACGGTCATTTTTGTGTACAGACGACATTTTTTGCAGTGGAAAATTATTTTTTTACGGGAAATATAAATTTTTTGAAAATATTTGGCAAAAGCTATTGCCAAAGATGAAAAAAATGATTACAATATATACGCTGATATTAAAATGGAAGAGCGGGCTTTCCGCTCCGACAACACAACTACTCTCGGAGGTTTTTATGGTAGTAGCAGGCGATTTTAAAAACGGAATTACTTTTGACATGGACGGTCAGGTACTCCAGGTCATCGAGTTCCAGCATGTAAAGCCCGGAAAGGGAGCGGCTTTTGTCCGCACCAAGCTCAAGAACGTTATCACAGGCGCCGTTGTTGAAAGAACTTTCAACCCGACGGACAAGTTTGAGAACGCTTATATCGACAGAAAGGATCTTCAGTATTCTTATGACGACGGCGATCTCTATCATTTCCTCGATACCGAAACATGGGAGGAAACACTCGTTCCCCACGACAAGGTCGGAGACAACTTCAAGTTTGTCAAGGAAGAAATGATGTGCAAAATCATTTCCTATAAGGGCAACATTTTCGGCGTTGAGCCTCCGCTCTTCGTTGATCTTGCCGTTACGGATACCGACCCCGGTTTTGCCGGCAATACCGCGACAAACACATTGAAGCCCGCAACGCTTGAGACAGGCGCTGTCATTAAAGTGCCGCTCTTCATCAACGTCGGCGACGTTCTGAAGATTGACACACGCACGGGTGAATATCTCTCCCGCGCATAAAACGCAAGTGAAACATAGGGGAAGGCTTTACCGGCGCTTCCCCTATATTTCAATAATGACTTAAAAGAAAGGAATCAAAGCTATGACGATTACCGAAAAGTCCTCATATATCAAGGGACTTGCAGATGGACTCGGACTTGATGAGACAAAACCCGAGGGGAAGATTATAAAGGAGCTGCTTTCGCTCGTTGACGACATGGCAAAGACCATTGCCGACCTTGAAGAGGAAACAGAGTATCTAAACGACTATATCGAGGAGCTCGACGAGGATCTCGGCGCTGTCGAGGAGGATTTTTACTCCTGCGACGATGAGGACTATGACGATTACGACGAATGCGGCGACTGCTGCGGTTGCGACGACGAGGATGAGGACGAGGAATGCTATGAGCTTACCTGCCCCTCCTGCGGCGAGACTATCTGCTTTGACAGCACGATAGACCCGAAAGACTTAGTTTGCCCCGCGTGTCAGGAAAAGATTGACTGCGAGATAGAGGAATAATCACAGACGCAAAAAAACCGGAGTCATGAAGTGACTCCGGTTTTTTTCATTAAAACTCGCCCGAAAGACTGCTTGAAAGGAAGGCTTTCAGCTTCGGAGATTTCGGTGAAGCGAACAGCTCCTCCGGCTCTCCGACTTCCTCTATTATGCCGTCCGACATAAAAATGACCTTGTCTGCCACAGCTCTTGCGAAATCCATTTCATGCGTGACGATGATCATTGTGCGCCCGTCGCTGTCTTTGAGAGCGCGTATTGCCTTCAGAACTTCGCTTGTAAGCTCCGGGTCGAGCGCGCTTGTCGGCTCGTCAAAGCAGAGAATCTCCGGGTCGAGCGCAAGCGCGCGTGCGATTGCCACTCGCTGGCACTGCCCGCCCGAAAGCTGACACGGGTATGCGTCCCGCTTTTCCGAAAGCCCCACCTGCGCAAGCAGGCGGTCGGCTTTTTCGTTTATCTTCGCCAGTGCCGCGCTTTTTTCCTTTGACGATAGGTGGTCTTTTCTTGCCGAGGTCTTTAGCGCAAGCTCGGCGGCAAGGGTAATGTTTCTGTGAACCGTGTACTGCGGAAAAAGGTTGAAGGACTGAAAAACAAGTCCGAATTTAAGCTGATTTTCTCTTTTTTCCTTCGGAGATTTCTTTTTTTGCTCCGCGCCGTCGTATACGACGCTTTCTCCGACGCATATTCTGCCGCTGTCCGGAGTTTCGAGAAAGTTGAGACAGCGAAGAAGTGTGGTCTTTCCGCTTCCGGAGGAACCGATGATGGCAAGCACCTCGCCTTTTTCGAGCGAGAAGCTGATTCCCTTTAGGACGTCTGTTTTTTCAAAGCTCTTGTGAAGGTC
>JBJFAQ010000205.1:0-3048 GCA_051887995.1 Eubacteriales bacterium | reverse complement strand
TCTTTGCCTGTGTCCTGACCGACTTGAGTAATCAGCCGCTTTACCCCGAGCTTTTCTGCCGCAAGACAGCTTTTGCGAAGCCCGTCGAGCCAGTCCGCACGGTAAGAAGGGTCGGTCATGCGAAATTCCGTCGTACACATGCTGAGAAGCTCAACACCGGTTTCATCGCAGGTGCTTTTTACGGCTTCAAAGTCGAGCGATTCCCATTTATAGGTTTCGGCGGCATCAAAACCGAGCGCTGAAATTTTGCGTATGGCAGTGCAAAAATCGGTATTTTTAAAAAAGCAAGGAATCGGAACACAAAGTCTCATAGCAAGAATCCTCCGTTTTTTTACTATTCTATTATAAAAAGGCGGTTTTGTCAACCGCCTTGTTTTTCACATTCATCAAACAAAAAAATGTTGTCAGCGCATTTTTTTGCATCGTCTTCATTATGGGTTATCATGAGAACAGGTGTGTTTTTCCCGATTTCCGCTATTTTTAAAATTACTTTTTCCTTTGTTTCGCTGTCGAGTCCGTTCGTCGGCTCATCAAGCAGGAGAAAATCTCCCTCATAGGCGAACGCACGTGCAAGAGACACGCGCTTTTTCATTCCTCCGGAAAGCTCGGATGGGAATTTTTTGAGCGAATCGCCGAGACCAAGCTCAGACAGCGTTTTTTCAGCCTTCGGAAGCGTCTCAACCTTGCCGCCAAGGACAAAATTCACGTTATCCGCCGTGTTCATCCACGGCAGCAGACGCGGCTCCTGAAACGAATATGAAATCTTCTTCGCATGACAGACGAGGCTTCCGCCACCGGGCCTAATCAGACCTGCGATGAGCGAAAGGAGCGTGCTTTTCCCACACCCGGAAGGTCCCATGAGAACATGGACGCCGTGCTCCGGGACGGAGAGGGAAAATGCTCTGAGCACGGGGTGATTTCCGTAGCTGAATTTCAGATTTTCAATTTCAAGCATTTTTTTCACCACTCCTTTCCTTGCCGAAACGTCCGATAACCGCTTCAAAAACGAGTTCTATTATGAGACTCAGCAGAATGACGACAAGCGTCCAGGCAAACAGGTCGGTTGTTTCAAGGTATGCCTTTGATTCAAAGAGCTTTTTGCCGATGGAAAGTGCGGGAACTGCCAGCACCTCGGCGGCAATGCCGGCTTTCCATGCAAGACCGAGCGAGGTTTTCATTGCGGCTGAAAAAAAGGGCAGGAGCGACGGCATATATATGTTTTTTACAATATTTGTTCTGCGGACACGGAAGGCTTTTGCCATTTCAAGCAGTTTTGGATCAACTTGGTCAAGCCCCGTTCGGATATTGGTAAGAACAATCGGAAAAACGATAAGAAAGGAAATAAAAACGGGAAGGACTGAACGGTCAAGCCATACGAGCGCAAGAATAATAAAAGATGCAACGGGCGTTGCCTTTATTACCGTGACAATCGGAGACATGAGCGCGCTCAGAACCGATGAGAGCTTTGAAAGAACGGCTAAAATCACGCCGACAACGGTTGCCGAAACGATTCCCAGAAGTACACGGAGAAGTGAAGTGCCGGTCACCTTATAAAATTCGCTCGATGAGGCTATTTCAAAAAATCTGCGTATGACAGAATCGGGGCGCGGCAGAAGCAGTTCCTTGTTTACAAGACGCGCCGCGGCAAACCAGAAAAGAATCCAGAATGCCGCGACGGCAAGCGTGCGCACAAGTGAACGCAGAAATTTCCCTTTTTTCATTGGAAAAGAGTGATATCGGGATATGTGCCTCCGAGGGACGCGGGATTCATCTTGTAGAGAACGTCATAGAAGGACATCATACCCTCTCTCATTTCGTCACCTGTAATGAAGCAAATGTTGCAGTTCGGAATTGCCTTGAGCGCGAGCGGTGCTTTCGGTATTATGCCAAGCTCAGCCATATATTCGGATGCAGTTTCGGGATTTTCGTTCGTAAAGTTTACGGAAAGTTCATATTCGTCAAGGAATGCCGAAAGCTCTGCCGGATGCGCGGAGATAAAGCTCTTTGTTGCAATGATACAGCCCTGAATGAGCGGAGTGCCTTCATTTACGGCTTCCCATTCGGCAGTAAAGTCAATTGCAACGCGAAGACTGCTGTTCTGAGTGAGCGCGGCGGTCACTTTGGGCTCGGGAAGAACGGCGAGATCGACTGCGCCTGAAGCAACTGCTGTCATAAGCTCGTCGGGGGTATTGTAGCTGAAGTCAAGTGTGACGTCAGTGCCTACCGTCAGTCCGTTTTCTTCCAGAATGTAGGTCGTGATATATTCGGGGTTAGCGCCCTGCTGACAGCAGTAGACGGTCTTTCCAGCAAGGCTTGATACGTCTGTTACACTGTTTCCGTTTTCAATAAGATAGAGAACGCCGAGTGTATTTGCGGCAACGACCTGAATTTCTCCGCCGGTTTTTGCATGAAGCACGGCGGCAAGGTTCGTCGGAACGGCGGCAATGTCTGCGTTTCCGCCTATAATAGCGGAAGATGCAAGATCAGCCGCGCCGACAAGCTCAAAGTTATAGGGGAAAAGGGAAGTGCCCTCCGAAGCGTCATGCATCATCTTGGCAAACCCCATTCCGGTTGTTCCTGCAATTACGGTGATGTTAAACTCTGTGGTATAATCAACGGTAGCGGGCGCATTTGTTTCTTCAGGTTCGGTGTCAGAAGTTACAGCCGCAGTGTCCGCTACGTCGGTATCTGTGTCTTTTGAGTCGTTTGCGGGTTTGTTTCCGCAGGAAACAAAAGTGAGCAGCATAAGTGCCGCAAGAATGAATGCAAATAGTTTTTTCATGATTTTTCTCCTTATTTGGTATAGTATTTTAGCATTTCTGTACGGTTAAGCAAAAGGATTTTTTTACCTTCTTTCCGTATAAAGCCGTCTAGAGTAAGGGTGTCAATCGCACGGTAAAGGGACGCGCGGCCTATTCCGAGCGTGAGTGCGACGGTGGAAACCGGAATGCCGAGCATAATTGTCTGCGGCTCGGAAGTCCCGCGCATCACGTTTTCGTCGGCAAGAGAGTCGAGGTAATATGCGAGCCTGCGCTCTGCAGAGCCGGC
>JBJFAQ010000204.1:0-3059 GCA_051887995.1 Eubacteriales bacterium | reverse complement strand
TATGACAAGGAATACAGGCTTATCTTATGTATTCTGCGTGACGTCACCGCAGAGGAAACTCAGCGTGAAAAGAAAGAAAACATAAGCCGTCAGACAGTTGAGATAGCCGACAAGGTTGTTGACAAACAAATGCGCATTGTTCAGGAAATCGCTTCCCTTCTCGGCGAAACTGCCGCAGAAACCAAAATCGCACTCACCAAATTAAAGGAGTCAATAAGCGATGAATAATTTGTGTGTAGATATCGGCTGGAAAAGCATTAATCATGAAGGCGAACAGCTTTGCGGCGACCATGTGGATATCATTAATCAGGGCGAAAACTCTACGGTCATCGTGCTTGCGGACGGACTGGGAAGCGGCGTAAAGGCGAGCATTCTCTCAACTCTCACCTCGAAAATAATCTCAACGATGATGTCCGAGGGATTGAAGCTTGAGGACTGCGTTTCAACAATTGCGGCGACTCTTCCCATCTGCTCGGTTAGGGGCGTTGCATATTCAACCTTTACCATTCTTCACATTATTGAAAACGAGACCGTTGAAATCATTCAGTACGATAATCCCGATGTAATATTCCTGAGAGACGGAAAAGTTTTTAACTACCCGAAGACCGAGCTTAATATTGACGGCAAAAAGGTATTCAAATCGGTCATAAAGCTGCAGGAAAACGACTGCCTGACCGCAATGAGCGACGGATGCCCCCATGCCGGAATCGGACTTGCATTTAACTTCGGATGGAAGGTAGAAGACATTGCCGATTTTATGAAAAGCATAGTCGTGGCGGGATACACCGCAAAAACTCTTGCCACAATGCTTATCGATCAGTGTGACAAGGAATACGCCCATCATCCCGGCGACGATGCTACCGCCTGTGTTGTCAAAGTTCGCAAGCGCGAGCCGATGAATATTCTGTTCGGTCCTCCCCGAAACCGCGATGACTGCGACCGTATGATGTCGCTCTTCTTCTCAAAAGAGGGTAAGCATATTATCTGCGGAGGCACGACCTCCTCCATTGCGGCAAAATATCTCGGCAAGCCTATCAGGGCAAGTCTCAATTTTGTATCGGGAGACGTGCCGCCGACAGCCGAAATTGAGGGAGTCGATCTTGTGACAGAAGGCGTTATCACCATAAACAAGGTTATCGAATACGCAAAGGACGCCCTCGGCAAAAACGAGCTGTATGAGCATTGGAGCTTCGGCCGCGACGGCGCTTCTCTGATATGTCAGCTGTTGTTTGAAGAAGCGACAGACATCAACTTCTATGTCGGCAGAGCGGTCAATCCGGCGCATCAGAACCCCGATTTGCCGATCACCTTCAACATTAAAATGAATTTGGTGGAGGAGCTGTCCGACTGCCTGAGAAAAATGGGCAAAAGAATTAAGGTAAGCTACTTTTAAGGAGACGAGCCATGCATAAATTTGACACTAAAGTTCAGCATCTGAAATACAAAGTTCTGAGGGAAGTTGCAAGGCAGGCCTGGAAGGACACTTTGCTTGAAAACGTTACGGATATTCCCAAAATGATAGTACCGGGAAAAACTCCGACCATGAGGTGCTGTGTATATAAAGAACGCGCCATTCTTGCAGACCGTGTTAAAATCGCAATGGGCGGCAACAAGGATAACCCCAATGTCATTGAGGTCATCGAGACCGCGTGCGACGAATGTCCCATGGGAGGCTATGAAGTAACAAACGCCTGCCGCGGATGCCTTGCCCACCGCTGTGAAGACGCTTGCAAATTCGGAGCTATTTCTTTTGACCAGAACCACGTCGCGCATATCGATAAATCCAAATGCAGAGAGTGCGGCGCATGCTCGAAGGTCTGTCCGTATACGGCTATAATCAGCCGCCGCCGTCCGTGTGAAAACGCCTGCAAAATCAAGGCAATACATATGAACGAGGACAAAGCCGCGGCAATCGACAACGATAAATGTATCGCCTGCGGCGCATGCGTATATCAATGTCCGTTCGGCGCTATCATGGATAAGTCCTATATTCTTAATGCAATAGATATCATTAAGAAAAGCAACAACAATCAAAAATACAAGGTCTATGCGGTCGTTGCTCCCTCTATATCAAGTCAGTTTACTTATGCAAAGCTCGGTCAGGTCATAACAGGGCTTAAAGAGCTTGGCTTCCACACCGTTATCGAAGCTGCGCTCGGCGCGGATATGGTGGCGGACGCCGAGAGCCGCGAGCTTGTGGAAAAGGGATTTTTGACAAGCTCCTGCTGTCCCGCTTTTGTCAGCTACATTGAGAAAAGCTTTCCCGATTTAGTTCCTTTTATTTCACACAATCTCTCTCCGATGGCGACTATCTCAAAGTATCTGAAGGAACACGAAGAGGGCTGCAAGGTCATCTTTATCGGTCCTTGCACCGCAAAAAAAGCAGAGGTGCAAAAGCCCTCCGTAAAACCTTATGTTGATGTGGCAATGACATTTGAAGAATTGCAGGCGCTCTTTGACAGCAAGGATATCGATATAACGACCTTACCTGAGAACGTGCTTGACAACGCCTCGTATTTCGGCAGAATTTTTGCCCGCTGCGGCGGTCTTGCCGACGCGGTGGCAGAGGGACTGAAGGAACACGGCAATGAAGATTTTGAGCTGAAAGCCTGCTCCTGCGACGGCATTGAGCAATGCAAAATCGCCTTACTTAAAAAAAGCAAAAATCTTACGGATGTCAATTTTATCGAGGGAATGGCGTGCATCGGCGGCTGTATCGGCGGCGCGGGTTGCCTGACCCACGGCGAAAAGAACAAAGCCGAAGTTGACAAATACGGCCGCGAAGCCTTCGAAAAAACGATTTCCGACGCAATTTCGGTTCTCAAATAACCGTATATAAATAAATCTAAACGGACTGTTGCATTATCGAGGTGCAACAGTCCGTTTTTTCATTAAGATTAATCAGCGCCGCCGTAAATTATGCCCAGGGATTACTGCTTTCGGGCTGTCTGATGCCGGTCAGCAAATACTGCTCCCACAGATACCACTTGCCGTCCTTTGCCTTGCGAAGCTTGATGGGTCTCGGGTCATCAGCGCCGCCCGAGGAAATGAACAGCTTT
>JBJFAQ010000203.1:0-3060 GCA_051887995.1 Eubacteriales bacterium | reverse complement strand
GCTTCGAGCGCGTCGGAAACCGTTTTCACAAGGTTGTCGGTAATTCCGCCCTTTCCCACCTGCATTATGGGTTCGATTGAATTTGCCATGCTTCGAAGCTCGGCTCTCTGTTTGCTGCTGAGCATATATACCTTTCCGCGGACGTGCCGCACGGTCTGTCCCACGCGCTGTTATATAAAAAGCGCAGGAACACACCAGATCATGTCAGATTTTTCTTAAGTTTTTCGGCAAAGAGACGCATTGCGCGCCCTCTGTGACTTATTTCGTTCTTTTCCTTGGCCGTAAGCTCGGCGAACGTCTTTCCGAGCGGCGGATAGAAAAACAGCGGATCATATCCGAAGCCGTCCGTTCCCCTTGCCGTAAGGAGTATATCTCCCGGACACTCTCCCCGCACGGTAAAGTTCTTTTTTTCATCTTCCGGAAACGCGCAGGCAAGCACGCACACAAATGACGCTCTGCGGTCGCCTGTTCCTTCCATTTCACGAAGCAGCTTTTCATTGTTCAGCGCGTCGTTTCCGTGTTCTCCGGCATAGCGTGCCGAAAAGACGCCCGGAGCGCCCGAAAGCGCATTTACTTCAAGTCCGGAGTCGTCTCCTACCCCGATATAGCCGAGCTTTGCGACCGCATTCGCCTTTATCATTGCGTTTTCCTCAAAGGTCTTGCCGTTCTCGTCTATCTCACCTTTGAAGCCTATGTCCGAAAGCGAGAGGACGGTAAGACCCTCGCCGATTTCCTTTGTCAGAAGCGCCTGAAGCTCTCTTATTTTATTTCTGTTTGCCGAAGCCAGTACAATTTCTCGCATAGGCGTCTGTCCTCACTCGAAAAGCGCCTTTGCAAATTCTTTTGCGTTAAACGGCTGCATGTCGTCAATTTTTTCTCCGACGCCGATAAATTTGACAGGTATTCTAAGCTCTCCGCGTATCGAAAGCACGATTCCGCCTTTTGCCGTCCCGTCGAGCTTATTGAGAATCAGTCCGGTTATATTAGCGGCGTGTCTGAATTCCTTTGCCTGAAGAATTGCGTTCTGCCCCGTCGTCGCATCGAGCACGAGCAGGTTTTCGCGGCTGGCGCCCGGAAGCTCGCGGTCGATAACTCTGTTTATCTTTGCAAGCTCGTCCATGAGGTTCTTTTTGTTGTGAAGTCTGCCCGCAGTGTCGACAATTAGCACATCTGCCTTTTTGCTTTTTGCGTAGTTTGCCGCATCGTAAACTACGGCGGCGGGATCCGCGCCCTCATGCTGCTTTACAAGCTCTGCACCTGCCCTCTCGCACCAAACGGCAAGCTGGTCTATTGCCGCCGCGCGGAAGGTGTCCGCCGCGGCAACACAAACCTTTTTGCCCTCGGACACAAGTATATTCGCTATTTTCCCTATGGAAGTCGTTTTGCCTGCGCCGTTCACACCTATCACCAGAATGACAGAGGGGCTTGTTTCAAGCCTCAGCGGCTCGCCCTCTCCTATCATTTCTTCCACTATCGCGCGAAGCGCCTCCATGACGTCATCTTTTTCCTTGAGCCTGCCGTCCTTTATGCGCTCGCGCAGCTTTTCGATGATTTCCTCTGCCGACGCGACCGACACGTCGGCGCATATAAGGAGCTCTTCAAGTTCTTCAAGCAACTCTTCATCTACCTTTACAAAGCTCTTTACAAGACTGTCTATCTGTCCGACAAGATTCTGCTTTGTCTTTAAAAGACCGTCCTTAAGCTTGTCTAAAAATCCCATCCCAATCGTCTCCTTCTGTCTTTTTGATATCCGAAACGTTAAGCTCAAGCACCTTGGAAATGCCGTGTTCGGGCATTGTCACGCCGTAAAGACGGTCGGCAACCTCCATGGTTCCGCGCCTGTGAGTAATAAGAATAAACTGAGTGTCGTCGCTGTAACGCTTTATGTATTCTCCAAAGCGCGCGACGTTCACCTCGTCCAGCGCCGCTTCGATTTCGTCAAGAATACAGAACGACGTGGGGTTCACCTTGAGTATTGCAAAAAACAGCGCAATCGCAACAAACGCCTGCTCTCCGCCGGAAAGCTGCATCATGCTCTTGACAATTTTTCCTGGAGGCGCGGCCTTTATCTCTATTCCGCTTGTGAGCACGTTTTCGGGATCGGTCAAGATCACCTCTGCACTGCCTCCTCCGAAAAGCTCGGAAAAGGTCTTGCCGAAATTTTCGTTTATTGCGTTGAAAGCCTCGACAAAGGAGGTTTTCATTTCCCGCTCAAGTTTATTTATAATGTCCGTCAGTTCGTTTTTCGACGCGGTGAGGTCGTTTATCTGACCTTTCATATAGTCGTATCGGGTTTTCACCTCCGCGTACTCCTCGACCGCCCCGACATTGACAGTTCCGAGTGCTCGCAGCTTGTTTCGGCACTCGCTTTGAAGCGCAAGAACGCTCCCGCGCTCCTCCTCTGTCAGTGGCGGATAGCCAAGCTCGGCGGCTCCCGCTCTTGTAAGCTCATAGTCGTCCCACAGTCTGGAAGAAAGCTTGTCCTGTTCGGCTCTGCGCTGTTCAAGCTTTGTTTCGTTTGCGGTATGCGAACGGAAAATAAGCTCTTTCTCGTTTGTTTTTTCACGTATCTTCGCGCGTATGCGGTTCAGCTTTTCCTCAAACTCAAAGCCTCCGGCTTCTTTTTCCTCTCGGCTCTCGCTCAGAGCCTTAAGACGCGCCTCGCCCTCCTCGGCTTTCGCGCGATTTTCAAACTGAGTCTCTCCGTATATCTTCTTGTTCTTTTCAAGCTCCGCGATTTTTGCCCTCGCCCCCTCGGTTTCTTCTTCAAGGGCGCGTATCCTGCCGTCTGAACCTTCATAGAGCATACGCTCTGTTTCGATGTCCTTCTGAGTTTCGCTTATCTTTATATAAAGCTCTGTCAGAAGTTCCGACACCGCATTTTTGCGGTCGAGAAGCCCGTTTTTCTCAACTTCCCTGTCACTGCGGTATTCCGTTATCCCGTCAATATGCTCCGTAAGCTCTTTTTCACGCGCGGCAAGTGATGAAATATCTTCATCATACTGCTTCTGGAGCTTTGATATCGTGTCAAAATCTTCCTTCAGCTTCTCTATAAGGGAA
>JBJFAQ010000202.1:0-3080 GCA_051887995.1 Eubacteriales bacterium | reverse complement strand
TCCCTTTTCGGAGAAGTGCTCCCGCACCTGCCGCTTACCGATGTACGCTCGGTCAGCTCACACGCGCTCAAAACCGTGGTAAATTACTGCTCGCGCAATTTTTCGCGCGACCTTTCCCTCGGGATTCTTGAAGAGGAGCTTCATATAAGCAAATACTATATTTCTCACCTTTTCAGCATGAAGCTGAAGATTCGCTTCAACGACTATATAAATTCGCTTCGCATTTCGGACGCCTGCCGTCAGCTTCGCCAGACCGACAAAACCATAACCGAAATATCGGAATGTGTAGGATTTAATACGCTGAGGACCTTCAACCGTGCGTTTATCCGTCAGGTGGGTATGTCGCCGAGCGAATACAGGCGTCTGAAGCCGCAGACCTCGCGTTCGGTATCCATGATAGGCTGATTTCTCCGAAAAAACAAGAAAGGAATAACAATATGACAAACGCAAGAAATGAAATTCCCGCGAAATACAAGTGGGATCTCACCGCGGTATACGCGGACGAGAACGCCTTTGACTCAGACTTTGAGAAAGCGAAAAAACTCATCTCAGACTTTCCGCGCCACCGTGAAACCATGAAAAAAAGCGCGAAGGGGCTTTACGACATGCTCGCGGAGCGCACCGAAATCGAGCGTATCGTGTCAAAGCTCTACACATACGCGCATTTGAACTCCGACCTTGACAAATCGGACAACAAATACCTCGCGCTTGTCGGCAAAATGCAGAATCTCTACTGCGAAATGGGCTCGGCAATGTTCTTTGTAAGCCCGGAACTGCTCCGAATCGACGAAAAAACAACGGAAAAGTGGTTTAAGGAATACCCGAAGCTCGAAGAATACCGCAGAACAATCGAAGTCGAGCAAAGATACCGTCCGCACACGCTCTCGGACGCCGAGGAAAAGCTGCTTGCCGATCTCGGTCCCGCGCTCGGAACACATTCTGACATCAGCTCGGTATTTACAAACGCGGAGATTAAATTCGGCAAGATACGCGATGAGGAAAAGAAGCCCGTCGAGCTTACCGAGGCCACATATGTTCTGCGCCTTATGAGCACCGACAGAAACGTCCGCCGCGCGGCGTTCAAAAAGCTGTATGCAACCTATTCCGGCTTCGGCAACACTCTCGCCGCCCTACTTGACGCCTTTGTCAAGGAACGCACGACAATGGCAAAAGTGCGCCGTTTCAAGGACAGCCTCACTGCCTCGACCTTCCGGGACGAGGTAACGCCGGACATTCTCCACAACTTGGTAGATACCGTAAACCGCCGCATGGACGTACTCTTTGACTACTACGACATCAAGCGCGAAATACTGGGTCTGCCGAAGCTCCATATGTACGATATATACACTCCTCTTATAGGCTCGTGCACAAAGGAATACACCTTTGAAGAAGCCGTAAAGGAAGTGCTTGACACGGTAAAGGTGTTCGGTCCCGAATACCACGACACGTTAAAGAACGGCATAGAAAACGAAAACTGGATAGACGTTTACCCGACAAAAGGCAAGCGCGGCGGCGCGTACAGCTCCGGCTGCTATGACACCTTCCCGTATATGTTGCTGAACTACACGGGCAAGCTCGACGATGTCTCCACCCTTGCGCACGAAGCGGGACACTCGATGCACTCCTATTTTTCAAACAAGGCAAACACGCCGCAGGAGGCGGATTACACGATTTTCGTCGCAGAAGTTGCCTCCACCGTAAACGAACTGCTTTTCTGCCACAGAAAGCTCCGTGAGTCGAATAACCGCGAGGAAAGACTGTCTGTTCTCAACCAGATAATGGAGACATACAAGGGCACGCTTTACCGCCAGACCATGTTTGCGGAATTTGAAGAAAAGATACACGCGCTCTCCGAGGCGGGACAGACGCTGACAAAAGAACTGCTCTGCGACGAATACTACAAGATAGTAAAAAAATATTTCGGAAATCACGTCGTCTGCGACAAGGAAATTGCGCTTGAGTGGATGAGAATACCTCATTTCTACTACTGGTTTTATGTATACAAGTACGCGACCTGTATTTCCGCCGCATCCGCCATCGTGCGCCGAATCGAAACGGAAGGCGACGCATATATCGGAAAATATTTGGACTTTCTCCGCTGCGGAGGCTCGCGCAGTCCTCTTGACAGCTTGAAGGTAGCCGAGATAGATTTGACAAAGCCCGATGTTATCGACGCTGCAATCGACGACTTCGCAGAAGCGATAAAAGAATTCAAAAAACTCAATAATATGTAAAAAGTAAAGCCTCTCGGGGAATTTTTCCCCGAGAGGTTTGTTTTATATGGCAGATATTCCCGCCGCGTCACTCTGTGCGGCCGACAATTTTCTTATATTCATCATAGCTTATGAGCATTCTCGCCGCCGCGAGCAGAGCGTTAGACGTCATTCCGTGCGGAAGCGACAGCTTTTCCGCGAATTTATCCCTTGTCGCCGCGCTGTCCGCCCGTCCCGAAAGACCGTCGGCATAGAAATCCGCTTTCGACAGCGGATTTTCTTCGCGTTTTAGAGCCTGCGCGAAAGACCCATCCTCCGCTTCGGCGTATGGTGCAAACAGCTTCCGCAAAAGCTCCCTTTCCATGCCCTCAACTCCGAGCGTACCCGCTTTCGACGGTTCTTTCTTTCTCTTTTCCTTTCCCTTTATTTCGGGAATGTAGAGCTGTATCAGCCTGTCGCCCGGAAGCGCGGAGGTTATGTGCGAACGTATCAGCTTTCCCGCGCCGTCGCTGTCCGTAAGAATAATAACAGGCGTTTTCGCGGCAAGCGCTCGGAGCACCGTCAGAAGCTCCTTTCCGGAGAACACTCCGAAGCCGTCCGTTTTGTATATATCCGCGTTTATGACCTCAAGCAGCCGCAGGCGGTCGTATTTTCCCTCAACTATTACGGGGTAAGGTATGTTCAGCTTCTCCATCTCAAAGCTCCGCGGGAATGTACTCGTAGTACGCCCCCTCAAGCGCTTCCGTGACAAGCGCGTCAAAATCCACCTTTTTCTCCTGTTCGATTACCTTTTCAAGCTCGGGCTTTGTCCTCGGGTGGCGCGGCGTAAAGACGGTACAGCAGTCCTCATAGGGCAGTATCGACGTC
>JBJFAQ010000201.1:0-3088 GCA_051887995.1 Eubacteriales bacterium | reverse complement strand
GGTGACAATTCCGGGAATCGTGGAACGGTAAAGCAGCACATGCCCCGCAG
Source organism: Eubacteriales bacterium (assembly GCA_051887995.1). Classification (GTDB taxonomy): domain Bacteria; phylum Bacillota; class Clostridia; order Oscillospirales; family CAG-272; genus SIG710. Next base: position 3,038 of record JBJFAQ010000201.1, on the reverse strand, counting down.
GAGGCGGCAAAATCTTCTTTGCAAGCGCCTGAAGCTCCCCTTTTTCCGTCTCAACCGTGGTTTCAAATGAGCCGGGGAATACCGCCCGCGTCTCGTCAACTCCCCCTACCTTGAACATAAGCGTCGCGGGCTGCATTTTTCCGTCCTCCTCGCGCCCGAGAAAAAACTCCGCTCCGGCGCGAAAGGCAACGTCGCCGTCTCCCGTGCAGTCAATCACGGTGTCGGCAAGGAAAACGCGCCTGCCGCTCTTGCTCTCGCTCACAACTCCCTTCACACAGCCGTTTTCCGTCACAGCGCCGCAAACAAAGGTGTAAAGAAGCAAGTCCGCGCCCACCTCTCCGAGCATCTCAAGATAAACTTCCTTCAGCATTTCCGGGTCTATCTCCACACTCCGCTCGCCGCTCCCGAAAACATTCTTCTCTGCCATGCGCGCAAGCGTTTCCTCGTAAAGGCGGCTGCTTACAGTCCCTGTAAAGTGGCTCATAAGACCGCTTGTTGCGATTCCGCCGACCGAGCCGAGCGCTTCAATAACAAGCACCTTCGCCCCGCCGCGTCCCGCGGCGACCGCGGCCGCCATTCCGGCAGGTCCGCTTCCGCATACGATAACGTCATATTTTCCCGCAATCTCTGTCTGCCTTTCTCTCTCTGTGTAAAACATATTGACAACCTCCGTTTCATATGTTACAATCAGTATACAGTCTGTTTTTAACATTTTCATCTGATTTTGCATCATTTTCTTTCAAAATCGTGCAAAACGGGAGCAAAAAACATGAATGACGCCTTAAGAAACATATCACGGTATATCGACTACCTTTTCCGCACGCACCGCCTTTATATTTCCCTGCACGCGTCGGGAGACGACCGAATCATATACAGTGACGAGCTGATAAAATACAATTTTCATTTGAACCCGTACTGCCAGTATATAAAAAACGTCTGCGGCACATGGGACGCATGCATAAAAAGGCAAAGCAAAGTCATCGAAAAATGTACTGAGGGCAGTTTTTTCGGCTCATGCTATACCGGCGCATGCGAATTTGTCTACCCAATCGAAAGCGGCGGCAAAATACAAGGCTTTATCTGCGTCGGCGGATACCGCGCGGAAAACTCAGGCTCACGGGAAAAGCTCTCTCATTACGCCGAGAAGTACGGTCTTTCAAAAACAAAGCTCGAAGATCGCAGGCTTGCTTTTCTTTGCCCGGTGCTTCCGGAGCGGGAATGGCTTGACACACTGATAGCGCCGCTTCAGGCAATGCTCGCGCTTGCCTATGAAAAGCAGGCGGACGTCACCGAATACGGCGACGCCCTGATTCAGAACATGATACATTATATAAATCAGAATCACACCTCAAAGCTGACGATGAAAAGCCTTTCGGAGCATTTTCACATGAGCGTTTCGGCGCTCTCGCACCGATTCAGAAAAAGCACAGGGACAAGCATAAGCGACTATGTAAATTCTCTGCGCCTGAAAGAAGCAGAATGGTTGCTCGGAAGCTGTGAAATGTCTCTTTCCGAGATATCCGAAACGCTTGGCTTCGGAAGTCCCAACTATTTTTCGACGGTTTTCAGGAAGCACTACGGCGTCTCTCCGAAAGAATACCGCAAAAGCAAAGACCGGACGGCATCCCGTCCGGTCGGATAGTCACTCCATGTCTTTCTTTGAGGGCTTCGGCGTTATAATTCCGTTTGCTCCGAGAAAATATCCGAGAAAAGCGGCGATAACGGGCGGAATTATCATAAGGAAGAAGCTGACAGGCATAAGTCCGAGCTTTGTCCCGCCGACTTCAAGCGTCAGAATACCCAGATACTCTCCGTAAATGAGCTTCATTATAACATTTGCAAGCCCTGCAACATTCTGAAGAGAGTCAATATGTGAAAATACCGCATAAATCACCGCAAGCACAAAATTCGGTATATTTGCAAGCAGTCCCATGTAAAGCCCCGTAAGATTGTTCTTTTCAAAACGTCCGAGCGCAATTTTTTCTCTGTCCTCAACACCTGTGCGGAAAGTAAGCTCCGCAACCATGAACAATAGGAAAAAAACCGAGAAAAAGCTCGAGCCGACCGTGAGATTCATATATTTGGTCGCCGTGCCGAAAGCAACGGCGGCGGCAAATATGGCAATTGCTATCTGGTCGACAAAAATCCTCACAATTCCGTATGAATAGCGTTTCCAGAATTCTTTAAACTTCATTTATGTATGCCCGTGCCTTTCAGTGTGACTTTTGGCTTTTTTTCCTTCAAAAGCTCTGAAATATATTATATCTTTATCTTGACTTCTGTGCAATGAAAAACGGAAAATTTACATTTTATACACTTCTTTGCGCATTTTTTGAGGTGCGGCGAAAAATCGGAGGTATATATGCCTTATTCAATAGATATGTCGCAGTTTTCCCCTGTTCTTCGGGAGTTTGCCGACTATAAGCTCGTAACGCAGAACTGCTCGGAAAAGACGGTAAGCGAATATATGACGGACCTGCGGACATTTTTCCGTTATATCATCTCCGTGCGAAACGGAACAGACCCCGATTCCGAGGAATTTGAAAAAGCCGACCTTCTCTCGGTCGATATGAAAATGCTTGAAAGCATTACCCCGAGAGAAATATACAATTTTCTCGCATACACCAAAAACGACCGTTCAAACTCTCCTGCGTCTCGTTCAAGAAAGCTCTCCGCGATAAAGGCGCTCTACAAATACTATGTAAACCGTGTTCACAGAATAGAAGTCAATCCCGCAATAGACATCGAATCGCCGAAAAAGCCAAAATCGCTTCCGAAAGTGCTTTCGCTTGAGGAGAGCATGATGCTGCTTGATGCCGTAAAAAACGACGAAGCCTCTCCGACGCGCATAAGGGACTACTGCATAATCACCCTATTTCTCAACTGCGGCATGCGTCTTTCCGAGCTTGCCGGAATAAAGCTCACGGATATCGACTCATCTCTCCGCTCCCTCCGCGTAACGGGTAAAGGTAGCAAGGAAAGAATCATATATTTAAACGATGCCTGCCGTATGGCGCTCGGAGATTACATAGCCGAGA
>JBJFAQ010000200.1:0-3092 GCA_051887995.1 Eubacteriales bacterium | reverse complement strand
AAGAACGGCTCTTATCCTCGTCGCCACCTCCGGTGATACCGGAAAGGCCGCGCTTGAAGGTTACAAAGACATTGACCGTGTCAAAATCATGGTATTTTATCCGACAGGCGGAGTAAGCCGCGTTCAGAAGCTTCAAATGGCAACGCAGGAAGGCAAAAACGTAAATGTCTGTGCTATTCGCGGCAATTTTGACGATGCGCAAAGCAACGTAAAGAAAATCTTTTCAGACCCCGATATTGCAAAAGAGCTTGACAGAAACGGATTCTTTTTCTCAAGTGCAAATTCCATAAACTGGGGACGCCTTGTTCCTCAGGTCGTCTACTATATTTCGGCATACTGCGACCTGCTTAACCTCGGTAAAATAAAATACGGTGAGAAAATAAACTTTGCCGTTCCCACCGGAAACTTCGGCAACATATTTGCCGCATATATCGCCTGCAGAATGGGACTTCCGATAGGTCGCCTTATCTGCGCGTCAAACCGCAACAACGTGCTTACGGATTTTCTGCGCACCGGAACATATGACAGAAACCGTGAATTTCACCTCACAATGTCCCCTTCGATGGACATTTTGATATCAAGCAATCTCGAAAGACTCCTTTATTTTACTTCCTCAGCCGAGGAAACCTCGGAATATATGGCAAGTCTTGCAAAAACCGGCAAATATACGGTTTCGGACAAGGTTAAAAATGAAATAGACAAAATTTTTTCCGGATATTTTGCCGATGAACAGATGACAGCCGAGACCATACGCACCTGCTATGAAAAATTCGGCTATCTATGCGATACGCACACTGCGGTCGGAATTTCTGCGGCATGGCAGTATTGCGCTGAGACATCGGATAAGAGCGTTACTGTTGTAGCTTCTACCGCAAGCCCATATAAGTTTGCATCCGATGTTTACACAGCGCTCGGTATGAAAGCTCCCGATGACCCGCTCGATGCGCTTGAAGCGCTCAGCTCATACACAAAGACCGAAATTGCATATCCTCTGAAAGGACTTGCGGAAAGAGCTGTCCGTTTCGATGAGGTTTGCAATAAAGAAGAAATGGCAGAAAAAGTTATTAAATTTGCAAAATAAAAAAAGCAGCCGCGTTATTTACGCGGCTGCTTCCGTGGGTTTTCAGTCTTTTTTCTTGAAAGTTCCGCAGGCTGTGTCTGTTGCAGACGTTGCGTAGGAAGGACCTACGGCAATTTTTTCCGCAGTGCAGTAGCAGCCGTCCTGATTATAGTAGCAGTTGCATACGTCGCAGGTAATTCCCTTGTTGTGCTTGCAGTTTGTGTCGGAACAAGTTTTCTTTTCTTCCATCATGTCAATCTCCGTTCCACCGCCTGAGCGGTATTTATATTTTGCTCACTGTGAGCAGTATTATTTTACCCGCGGCAGAGCTTTTTATACGAAAGAAGGTTTGCGTTTGTCTTTATATGTGATAGCCGATCTCCACTTATCGCTTTCCGAAAAAACAAATAAATCCATGGAAGTATTCGGAGCTGCGTGGACGGATTACACCGAAAAGCTTCGCAAAAACTGGTCGGCGGTTGTGTGCGAGGAGGATACCGTTATAGTTCCCGGTGATATTTCCTGGGCAATGAAGCTGGAGGAAGCATATGATGACCTGAAATTTCTCGATTCCCTGCCCGGGACAAAGATAATCGGCAAAGGAAACCATGATTTCTGGTGGTCAACCGCGTCAAAAATCGAAAATTTTTTTGCAGAATCAGAAATAAGCACGATAAAGCTTCTCCATAACAATGCGTATAAGCTTGATGACTGCATCGTTTGTGGAACGCGGGGATGGTTTTACGACGAAAAACAACAAAATACGATAAACGAAACGGATTGCGGCAAGATAGTCGCGCGGTAAGCCATTCGCCTTGAAACAACTCTGCGCGCGGCTGAAATGATGAATACCGAGGGGAAAAAAATGCCTGTTTTGGTATTTCTGCACTTTCCTCCTGTCTGGAACGGCATAGAATGCCGCCCGATTATTGACGTTTTGCACCGATTCGGTATAAAACACTGCTATTTCGGGCACATTCACGGGAATTATACGGTACCAAAAACCTTAGAATTTGAAGGGATTTCTTTTGTGCTCGTGTCTGCCGACTATCTGAAATTTGCGCCTATGCCGATTTTCCCCGATGAATTTTGAAAATTACGGATAAATTTGCCGTTTTTTTAAAAATCTATTGACTTTTCGGTGTGAAACAATTAAAATATATAAGTATATTAAAATATCACTAAGAACTTTTTGGAGGACAAAATGAGTTTAACAAAAAAGGAACTGATCGAGAAAAATAAGTATGAAATCGAATTCTCGGTCGACAAAGCAACCTTTGACGAGGCAGTAAATAAAGTGTACCGTCAGAGCGTTAAGAATATTAACGTTCCGGGCTTCCGCAAAGGCAAGGCTCCTAAGGCTGTCATCGAAAAAATGTACGGCAGCGGCGTGTTCTATGAAGATGCAATCAATGATCTGATTCCGAAAACCTATCCGGATGCCGTAAAGGAATCCGAACTTGAGGTTGTAGGTCAGCCTGAATTTGACATTGTTTCAATTGACGAAAACGGACTTGTTCTCAAGGCTGTTGTTTTCGTAAAGCCGGATGTTCAAATCAAAGACTATCTCGGAATTGAAGTAACTAAAACTCTCTCCCCTGTTACAGACGAGGAAGTTGACAGAGAAATCAAAACCGTACAGGAAAGAAATGCGCGCGAGCTTGAAATCACAGACCGTGCCGCAGAAATGGACGATACCGTAACGATTGATTTTGACGGATATGTTGACGGCAAACAGTTTGAGGGCGGCAAGGGCGAAAACTATCGTCTTAAACTCGGCTCGGGACAGTTTATCCCCGGTTTTGAAGAGCAGATCGTCGGCAAAAATGTCGGAGATTCCTTTGACGTAAACGTAAAATTCCCCGCAGATTATCATGCAAAGGATCTGGCAGACAAGGACGCTGTTTTCAAATGCGTACTGCACAAAATTGAAAAGGAAGAACTTCCTTCCCTTGACGATGAGTTTGCAAAAGATGTTTCCGAATTTGACACATTCGCTGAATACAAAGCAGATGTTAAGGCTAAAATTAAA
>JBJFAQ010000199.1:0-14146 GCA_051887995.1 Eubacteriales bacterium | reverse complement strand
ATGAGAGAACAACCCGCGCTTTTCTTTTTCACAGGCAACCGGACGTTTTCGCTTTAATTGCGCATGGTGGGCCTTGCAGGCGTCGCAGTTTCCGTGTCTCTCGCATTTTTTCTTTTTGCAGGGACACTCTTTCGCTTCCATAATGTTTTTTCACCGCTCTCTTATTCAAGATTCAATTATCCGTTTTTCATACCATACTCTGCCGTACCGCTTTACGGCAAAGACAGTCGGTGAAAATAGCTGAATTTCAGATGATCGGAAAATAAAGCAGAGAGAGATTTTTCCTTATCTTTGTATTTTTACAAGAGTTTTAATACCCTCGTCAAGAGAAGCGCAGAGCGCATCAGCGTCCTCTTTTTTTGTGAACGGCGACAGACTTATGCGCAGGGTGCAGTCGGCATCATGCTCGGTGAGTCCGAACGCGATAAGCGAACGGCTCGGCTCTCGGGAGTGCGAGGAGCAGGCAGAGCCGCTTGACACGTAAATTCCTCTTGATGAGAGAAAATGAAGCATTGTTTCGCTCTTGATATCGGGCAATGTTATGCTTAATATATGCGGCGCGCTCTCGCCTGTGGGCGTATTGACCTTTACTTCGCTTGGCAAGGAGGAGACGATATATTCTTTCGTTTCCAGCATTGCCTCAAGGTCTTTTTCAAGACGTGCGAAACCGGTTTTCGCGGCCGCTCCGAAGCCCGCAATGCCGACTGTATTTTCCGTTCCGGAGCGGAAGCCGTATTCCTGCCCTCCTCCGAGCAGCACGGGCACTATTTTTTTCGCTTTTATAAGCTCCGGCGCAATATAAAGCGCGCCGACGCCTTTGGGACCGTGTATTTTGTGGGCGCTTACAGTTATTAGGTCAGCGCCGAGGCTCTGAGCGGTAAAGCGCCGCTTCAGAAAGCCCTGGACTGCGTCGCAGTGGATAATCGCCTGCGGATTTTTCCGCCTTATTATATTGAATGCCTGCTTTACGTCATATGCCGCGCCTGTTTCGTTGTTTACCATCATTACGGAGGCAAAAATCACGTCATGCGCTTCGGCGTCGAGCATGTCAAGGTCAAGCACGCCTCCGCGCGTCGGTATCCTTATGATTTCAAAGCCGGCTTTTTCAAGCGCCCTCATCGGATTTTCGACCGAGGGATGTTCGCTGTCGGTCGTTATAATTCGGTTTGAAGTCCGGCGCGCTTTCGCATATACCGAGCCGAATATGGCAAGATTGCTTGCCTCACTGCCGCAGGAGGTAAAAATCAGCTTCGCGTCGCGCAGAGAGCGCAGACCGAGCGCTTCTGCAACGTTCTCTCTTGCCGAGCGGACGATTTTTTCGGCGGCAAGACCTGCCGAGTGGAGAGAGGACGGATTTCCGCAGACCTCCATCGCATCGAGCATTGCCTTTTTCGCCTCGTCCGACAGCGGAGTTGTGGCGCTGTTGTCAAGATAAATTTCTTTCACTTTGCCGCCTCATTTGAACACAAATTCGCTTATTGTCTGTTCCACGTCCTCAAGGTGCGCGTCGTAATGCTCCGCATCAGAGGTATAAGTCAGAATAAAGAAACGATTTGAATGAACGGCGATAACCTGCATGAAATGATATTCCGCGCCGCCGATAGAAGCTGTGAAGGTATATTTAAATGCGCTTTTCCCGCCGAAGACAACTGCGTCACCGCTGCTCTCAACGGCAAAATCCTTATATGTGTTTTCGTAATTTTCGCGCGCGTACTGCCAGTAGTCGTCTATGCTTGCCATTGTGCCTGTCGGAGAGTATGAGCTTACGGTGATGCTCGATTTGTCGCTCTGGGAGTAATACGCTCCATAGATACCGTCGCCGTTTGAGGCGATCCACCCGCCCGGAACATAGAGATTGTATGGCACGTCGTCCCCTGATACCTTTTGCATGCCGTCAGGAACGTCCTTGTCGGCCCCGCAGGCAAAAAGACAGATGCAAAGAGAGAAAAGAAGTATTGCTGATACAAATTTTTTCATAATTTAATCCTCATTTTTTATTTTTCAGCATAGAGTCGGCGGCGGAAAGAATCCCGATTTTTCCGCTCTCGTAGGTAAGTCCTCCCTGAAGGTAAGCCGTGTACGGCGGACGCAACGGACCGTCGGCGCTAAGCTCTATTGAAGACCCTTGTGTAAAAGTACCTGCCGCCATAATGACCTTGTCCGTATAACCGGGCATGTCCCACGGCTCGGGCGCAACGAATGCATCGACAGGGGAGCCGGACTGTATGCCGCGGCAGAAAGCGACAAGTCCGTCCGCGCTTCCGGTTATTATCTGCTGGATGATATCGCTGCGGACAGTGTCCCAGCTCGGCTCGACCTCATATCCGAGCTTTTCAAAAACATACGCGGCAAGATGCGCGGTTTTAAGTGCCTGCGCGACGGTGTGGGGCGCGTAGAACAGCCCTTTGTAAAGGCTTTTGTTCATTCCGAGGGTCGCTCCGACCTCCGTGCCCGTGCCGACGGTCGTCAGGCGGTACGAAGCCAGCTCAACGGCGCGAGCCTTGCCGGCAATGTAGCCGCCGCTCTCCGCCATTCCGCCGCCGGGATTTTTTATAAGAGACCCTATGATAAGGTCGGCGCCAAGCGCTGTCGGCTCGTTTTCCTCGACAAATTCTCCGTAGCAGTTGTCAACGACAACATAGGAATCCGGCGATTTTTTATGTACGAAGTCCGCAATCTCGCCTATTTCCGCAACACTCAGCGTGCGGCGGCTTAAATATCCCTTTGAACGCTGTACCCATACGACTTTTGCGCGTTTGCCGTACTTTTCGAGCTTCGCTCCGATGACCTCAAAGTCGGCTTTTCCGTCTTTTAGGTCAACCTGGTCGTAGTCAATTCCGAAATCACGCAGAGAGCCGTTTCCGGGAGTACCGGCGATGCCGATGACCTCTTCAAGCGTGTCGTACGGCTTGCCCGCGACCGAGAGCAGCACGTCTCCTGGGCGAAGCAGTCCGAAAAGACCGATTGTTAGAGCTTGAGTTCCGTTTACGATATTGTGTCGCACGAACGCCTTTTCCGCGCCCATGACCTTTGCCCATATTTCATCGAGCGTATCTCTGCCCTTGTCGTCATACCCGTAGCCGCTTGTCTGACCGAACATTGTGTCGGAGACTTTATATTCCCTGAACGTATCCATTATTCTTCCGGTGCAGCTAAGAGAGATCCGGTCGATGCGTTCAAAATGCTCCCTGAGGGCAAGTTCCGCTTCCGATGCAAGACTGAGTATTTTTTCTGAAAATTCCATTTGAGTTGTGCCTTTCTTTTGCCTTTATATATATCAGAAAGCCAGAAAGCGACGGTAAAGCTCTGTCGTTTCGCCCGACTTGCTTGACATAAATGTGACTTTTCCTTTTTTATTTTGCGTGTTTGCAAGCCCAGCCGCCTCTATTCGGCGCTTGGCTTCCTTTGCCGTGCCGTAGCCGCCGTCAAAAACCGCGGCGTCGGGCAGAATTTCGCAGATGTGCCCCGCAACAAAAGGGTAGTGAGTGCAGCCGAGGACGATTGAGTCAATGTACTTATAGGGGCTCAGCAGTTTTTCAAGATATTCTTTGATTTCCGGCGAATCCGGATTGCCCTTTTCAATCAGCTCCGCAAGGTGCGGACAGGGAAGGGGCATTATGTTTGCGCGATTTCTGTATTCTTCGGTCAAACGCGCAAATTTATCCTGAGAGAGCGTTACGGGCGTTGCCATGACAAGCACTGTCGATGAGCCGTCTGTTTTTCCGAGCTTTGTCTCGCCGTAAAGCACGGCGGGTTTTATCGCAGGCTCGATGCCGACGATGGGGAGAGACGGATACATTCCCCGCAGCAACCGCACTGCGGCGGCTGTCGCCGTGTTGCAGGCTACGACCAGCGCCTTGCAGCCCATTCCGAGAAATTTTTCCACTGCTGAAAACGTAAGCTCCCGAACCTCATCAAGGCTTTTTTCTCCGTACGGAGCGTTTTTTGAATCGCCGTAATAGATTATGTTCTCGTTCGGCATGAGCCGTACAAGCTCGCGCAGAACGCTGACTCCTCCGATTCCGGAATCGAAAACGGCGATAGGTTGTTCATTTATGTTCATTTTTTTCTCCGTTTGCCGCACGTGCATAAATGTTCTGTTATGCCGGGCGGGATTCCGAGCTTTTTCAGAAGCCGTTTACGATTTCCTTGAAGAAATTTCCGCGAGCCTCGAAATTTGTGAAAGCATCAAAGCTCGCGCAGGCGGGGGAGAGGAGAACCGTGTCTCCCGGCATGGATTGTTCCTTTGCAAGCAGTACCGCTTTTTTGAAATCCGGCTCGCGCAAAACGGGAAGCGCGTCTGCATCGTACTCGGGGCAGGAGAGCAGTGCCTTTTTTATCTTTTCCGAGGTCGCGCCGGTCAGAATAACCGCTTTTGCACGTTTGCAGAGCGCCTCGGCAAGCGGCTCGAACGGAATGTTCTTGTCATATCCGCCGCAAATTACTATCGGCTTTTCGTGCAGTGCCGAAAGTGCCGCCGCCGTTCTTGTCGGACTTGAATCTATCGAGCTGTTGTAGTATTTTACTCTCTCATGCTCTCTTACAAATTCGAGCCTGTGCTCGACGCCCCTGAAGGAGGTCGCCACTTTGCGGATTGAGTCATGAGACACAAAGCGGCGCGTTAATGATATTGCCGCCATGTAATTTTCAAGGTTATGTCTGCCGGGAAGCAAAATATCGCTTGTTTTTATGATTTTTTCCTCTGTTTTTCCGTCCGAAAAGACGATATATCCGTCTTTTTCAAAGACCGCGGAGCTTTCGGGATTTGCGCGGGAGACTTCTTCATATGAAGAATGAACCGATGAGAAAAAGGTTACGGGAAGCGCGGTTTTTGCGGCGAGCGACGAGGTGATTTCGTTTTCGGCGTTCACGGTGAGGGACTCGCAGGGCGAGTGCGTAAAAATATTGCACTTCGCGGCGGTATATTCCTCCATACCCGTGTGCCAGTTGAGGTGATTCGGAGTTATATTTGTTATCACGGCGCGGCGGGGCGATTTTTGCATTGTCTGGAGCTGAAAGCTGGACAGCTCAACGACGGCAAAATCGTCGCTTGTCATCTCCGAGACGCGCGAGAGGAGCGGCGTTCCGATATTTCCGCCGACGAACACCCTGCCTCTGCCTTTCCCGGCAAGCTCCGCTTCGAGTATTTTGTATGAAAGCGTGGTTGTCGTGGTTTTGCCGTCGCTTCCGGTGATGCCGAGAACTGTTGCGGGAGTAAGCTCAAGGAAAAGCTCCATTTCCGAGGTCAGAAGGGCGCCTCTGCTTACTGCCGCGGCGATTTGAGGTATGTCCGGACGTATGCCGGGCGCGCGGAAAATCACATCTTCGTCTATATTTTCAAGGTATTTTTCGCCGAGAATCAGTCGCACTCCTTTTTTTTCAAGCTCTTCGGAATGGGGCATAAGCTCTTCATACGTCTTTTTATCCCTTGCAGTTACAGTTACGCCCTGCGAGAGAAGCCAGCCGATGAGAGGAAAATTTGAAATTCCGATTCCGAGTACGGTGACGCGGCTTTTTTTAATTTTGTCCATTAGCTTGTTTGAAAATGGCATGATATTCCCTCCGGAATAATATAATCCTTACTATTATATAACAAAAATGTGAAATACGCAAGTTTTTTGCGTATGACTTTGTAAATTCTTTTTGAGCGCAGAAAGGAAAATCGCAATTTTTGTACAGAGATGACATATGCATAAAGCCCGCCTTCGTGAGGCGGCAAAAAAATCACGCAATCCCGCGGGGCTTTGTTTTTCAATACATTATATGTAGGTTTCATGGCGCGGGATAGAAAAAAGCAGGGCGCGCCAAAAGGCGTTTTTGTCAATTAAATTTTGTCTAAAAAGGCAATAATAGCAACTTTTGTCTTTTATATGCCCACTAATGTCTTGTAATACAGCTCAATTTGTCTTATAATTAAAACATAAAAGGTTAATTTGCCATTTTTTTACCCGTATCCGAAAATAACGCCTCGGAGGAGGCGGAATACACCGTTTTCGGATTGCATTTATGACAGCTCATAAGTGCAAAGAAAGGAAACAGCTATGAAATTCCCGGTAGCGGTTCAGGTATACTCCGTCCGCGATGACGCTGCGGCAGATATGCGCGGAACTCTTGAAAAAATCAAGGCAATGGGCTATGACGGCGTTGAGTTTGCAGGACTTTACGGAAATGACCCGGCAGACATCAGAAAAATGTGCGACGAGGTCGGACTTGTTCCGATTTCCGCTCACGTTCCGCTCAAAGAGCTTGTTGAAGACCCGAAGGGCACTATCGCAAAATACATCACAATCGGCTGCAAGTATATCGCAGTACCTTATCTTCCGAACGAGCTCCGTCCCGGCACCGACAGATGGAGCGAGACGGTTGCAAACATCAAGATGCTCGGCGAGGAATGCAAAAAGCAGGGCGTAACTCTGCTTTACCACAACCATGATTTTGAGTTTGTAAAAATCGGAGACGAATATGCGCTTGACACGCTCTACAATACCGTTTCCGAGGACATTCTCAAGACCGAGCTTGATACCTGCTGGGTAAGCGTCGGCGGCGAGGACCCCGCAGGATACATAAGAAAATATTCCGGCAGAGCGCCGATCGTTCATCTTAAGGATTATACAGGCAAGAAGTCTGATAATATGTATGAGCTTATCGGCATCGAAAAGAAGGTCACAAGCACGCCCCAGTTCGAGCTTCGTCCGGTCGGCTACGGCTGCCAGGATTTCTACGGAATACTGAAGGCATGCAAGGAAGCAGGCACAGAGTGGATTGTCGTCGAGCAGGACAGACCCAGCATGGAAAAAACACCGCTTGAATCTATTGAGCTTTCCATCAATTATCTGCACACTCTCGGAAACTGAACACAAACATTTGTTTGTCAGTAAATAAAAAATCATAAAAATACAGGAGGATTTTCTCATGGCAGAAGCAGCAGGACTTAATGCCTTCATGGAAAACAACGAGGTAAAGACCGTTGACACGTCAAAAAAGGTTCGTGTAGCCATTATCGGTACCGGTTGGATCGCCGAGTCCCATATCAAGGCTTACCTGAACCAGCCTGACGTTGAGATCGTCGCAGGCTGCGACCTCATTCCCGGCAAGGCAAAGGCATTCTTTGAAAAATTCGGCGTGGAGGGCGTAAAGACCGACTATGCAAACGACAGAGAAATGATAGACGACAAGAGCCTTAAGCTCGACGCCGTTTCCGTTTGTACATACAACCGTCAGCATGCGGGCCCCACTATCTACGCTCTTGAGCACGGCATCAACGTTATGCTTGAAAAGCCGATGTGCGTAACCATCGAAGAGGCAGCTGAGATCGTAAAGGCAGAGAAGAAGAGCGGAAAGGTTCTTTCCATCGGCTTCCAGCCACGTTTCGACGAGAACATGAAGATGATAAAGAAGATTGTTCAGTCGGGCGAGCTCGGCAAAATTTACTATGTTCAGACCGGTGGCGGACGCCGCCGCGGTATTCCGACTCCGTTCGGAACGACCTTCATTGAGGATGAAACAGCAGGTCTCGGCGCACTTGCCGACATCGGATGCTACTCCCTCGACCTTGTTCTGAATGCGCTCGGTTATCCGAAGCCGCTTACGGTTTCCGGCTACAAGTCCGATTTCTTCGGTACTGACCCGAACTACTCAAACTACGTAAAGACGGGGCATCCGGAATACGCAAAGAAGTTCGGCGTTGATGACTTTGCCGCTGCTTTCATTCGTCTCGAAGGCGGTATCATTCTTGACTTCAGAATTGCATGGGCAATGAATATCGACACCCCCGGTGACACTATCATTCTCGGTACGAAGGGCGGTCTCCGCGTTCCTTCCACCGACTGTTGGAACGGTACGTTCACGTCTCCTCTTAAGATTTATCATGAGGTTTGCGGCGAACAGACATATACCGAAGTTCCGCTTCTCAAGACCAAGGATAACCTCTTCAACATCAAGATTCGTACATTCCTTGACGCTTGCAAGAACGGTACTCCCGCACCGGTTCCGACATCTCAGATTTTCTACAACCAGGCAATCCTCGACGGAATTGCAAAATCTTCCGCGCTCGGACGCGAAATCGAAATCAAGCTTCCCGAATAATAAAAACAAGGGTTTTGCGGAGGACTTTTCTCTGAAAAGTCCTCCGCGTCCCAAAAGAAATAAAAAGGAAAAGCGAGAGCTTCGTGGCTCTCGCTTTTCCTTTTTAAAGTTTTGGCCTGGTTTTTTCAAAAGCTCGCTCGGTCGAGGGCGCGCAGCCCACGTTTATATTTCGGCTTTGAATAGTCTATGCGGGGGGGACTTTTCAGCGAAAAGCTCCCCCGCACCCCCAAAAAGCTTTAAATAAGCTTTTTTTATTTGTTTGGGTCAAGGAATTTCCAGTAGGCCTTTAAATAGTTGATTCCGGACCAGACGGTAAACAGAGAGCAAAGAAACATGCTTATATATGTCAGAATGTGATAGTCGGTAACGCCGAGTATTGTCTCGAAAAGCACAGGCTCAAGGAGCGCGCAGAGCACAAAGGCAATCTGTGTGCACGTTTTTATCTTGCCGAGCATGTTCGCGGCGACGACAATTCCGCCCTTGCTGCTCGCCACAAGCCGTATTGATGTGACGGCAAGCTCGCGCATAATGACTATCATATTTGCGGCAAAGCAGAAATAACGAATCACGCCGTCATATTTGAGCAACAGCACGAGCATCGCGGCAATTACCATGAATTTGTCCGCGAGCGGGTCGAGAAATTTTCCGAAGTCTGTAATAAGTCCGCGCTTTCTTGCAATTTTGCCGTCAAGCATATCTGTAAGCGAGGTCAGACCGAAAACGGCGGCGGCAAGCAACCGCGACGCAGTTTCGTTTATCGGAATCAGCATGACAATTATGATAACGGGAACCATAAAAAGACGCAGAACCGTCAGTTTATTTGGAAGATTCATTTTCATTTTAGATACCTCCTCGAAATCCTCATAAGACTGTCTGACAATCAGACGACATGACCGATAAGGTCATAGTCCTGAACCTCATCAATCCGAACGTCGACAAACGTTCCGGGCGCTATACGGGATTTGGCGGTAAAGAAAATCTTGCCGTCGATATCCGGTGCGTCCATATAGCTTCGTCCGAAATGGCTCTCGGAGCATACGTCATAGTCCTCGCAAAGAACACGGAAGGTTTTTCCGACAAGGCTTTCGTTTCTCTCTGCACTGATTTCCATTTGCGCACGCATCAGAATGTCGTTTCTGTCCTGCTTTGTCTGTTCGTCTATCTGGTCCTCAAAGTCATATGCGGGAGTGCCTTCCTCTCGCGAATAGGAAAACGCGCCCATTCGCTCAAATTTGACCTCGTCCGCAAATTCGCAGAGCTTTTCAAAATCCTCTTCTGTCTCGCCCGGGAAGCCGACAATAAAGGTAGTGCGTATCACGATACCCGGAATGCTGTCGCGGAGTTTCTTTATTACGCTTCTTATCATCGCGCTGTCGCCGTGGCGGTTCATGCGCCTCAGAACATTGTCCGAGATGTGCTGGAGCGGCAGGTCAATGTACTTGACAATGCGGTCGTTGTCTCGAATTTCGGCAATAAGTTCATCTGTAATTTTGTCGGGATAGCAGTAAAGCAGTCGAATCCACGGTATGCTTGTCTCCTCCGTTAGCTTGCGGAGCAGCTTTGCAAGGCTGTACTCACCGTAAAGGTCGATTCCGTACCTTGTAATGTCCTGCGCGATCACGGACAGCTCTTTTACGCCGAGCGCTTCAAGCTGTTTTGCTTCGGCAACAAGGTCTTCCATCGGGCGGCTGCGGAATCTGCCGCGGATGGACGGAATGGCGCAGTATGTGCAGCGGTTGTCGCACCCTTCGGCTATTTTAAGATATGCGGAATACTCTGGGGTTGTCAGCACTCGGTCTCCGCCGAGCTTTACGCAGTCTTTCGACTCATATGAGGAATATTTCTGCTTTTTTTCGACGGCGCGGACGGCGTCCACAATATTATGTATGCTTCCGACGCCGAGTACGGCGTCAACCTCCGGAAGCTCTTCAAAAATGCTGTCGCGGTAACGTTCGGCAAGGCATCCTGTGACGATTATGCCCTTCAGATTTCTGTTGGTTTTGAGCCATGCGATGTCCAGAATGTTATCAATCGACTCTTTTTTGGCGCTTTCGATAAAAGCGCAGGTGTTTATGATAATTATATCCGCTTCAACATCCTCTGAGGTGATTTCATAGCCTGCGGAGGCGACTTCGTGAAGCATTACCTCGGTGTCAAGCTGGTTTTTCGGACATCCGAGGGAAACAAATCCTACTTTCATAAGGAAACCTCTTTTAAACGACTTTATATCTTACAGTATATCATATCACCAGGCGCATGTCAAGAATATGTGCATGAAAAAACGCCTTTTCCGATACGGCTCGGCGCAATCTGCCGCTCTTTGGCAGAATATGCGGAAAAGCCGTCACTAAAAGGCGTTTATTTACGTATAATATCCCACCGAGCCGTGTAAAAGGGAATTTGAAAACCCTGCGTGTGCAAGGCGGCGTCCTCTCGGCGGCTTTTACTGCTTCCAACGTCCGCCTCCGCGCCGAGACAAGTCAATCGATGCGCGGGACGGGAGGCCTGCAATCCGCCTCCGAAGTTATTCCGGACTCCTGTTTCAAATTGTGGGTCTCAATTGCCCCAGTATCACGTACTAAGCAGGAATTTTTTCAGTTTGCGTCGTAGTCTACTTCCCCGAAAAAGGCGTCGTCAAAGAAATCGGCTACTCTGTCAAATTCCTCATCGTCCTCAATCGAGGTAAGAATTTCATCGCCGTTTTCGTCCTCGGAGACCTGAAGAATGTCGTATTCAATCATCTGGTCTTCTCCCTTTGCCGGAGCTTCTTTTTCTGCGTCCTCGACGGGGGTGATGGCGCGGTACTGCTTGCCCTCAAATTCAAAGGAAGCGAGCAACTCGACCTCAAATTCGTTTCCCTCATCGTCGGTCAGTGTATATGTTTCGGGAAGTTCTTCCGAAAGTTTTTCAATATCTCTTTCGTTCATCGTATTTGTCCTTTCGCTTTTATTGTTAACTATATTGTATTCTATATACGCGGAAAAGTCAACTGTTTTTTGTCACTTTTTGTATGTATATTTTTACAAAACTGTGGTTTTTTCCTCGGGAAAATCAAGCACGGCGGAGAGAATGTAATTGCTGACAAACATTCCCTTTGTTGTAAACGCGTATTTTCCGCCGCTTTTGGTAACAAACCCGTCCGGAACGTATTCGTCAAAGTATTTTCCGAATTTGTCGGAGAAATTTACGCCGAAGCGGCGCTTGAATTCGCCTATATTCACGCCGTCCTCAAGCCTCATTCGGAGCATGACGTACTCGTTCATGCGCTCTTCTTCACCGATTGCCCGGTTTTCATCATATATTTCAATGCCGGCTTCGGGAATTTCCATGGCGTCAATATAGCATGAAGCGTCGTGAATTATCGAAAAACGAGACCCGGCAAGATAAGAGTGAGCCGACGCGCCGATGCCGAGATATTCGTCGCAGTTCCAGTACTTAAGGTTATGGCGCGAGGCGTTTTTTCCGAGAGCGAAGTTGCTCATTTCATATCGGCGGTAGCCGCTTGCCGAGAGACTGCGCACGCTTTCCTCATACATTTCATATTCGGTGTCGTCGTCCGGCAGAGAGAGGGAGCTTTGCCTTTCAAAAAGAGGAGTGCCCTCTTCGAGCTTCAGGCAGTAAAGGGAAATGTGTTCCGGCGCCATATCGCAGACGTATTCCAGCGTTTTTCCGAGCGTTTCGAGTGTCTGACCGGGAATACCGTACATAATGTCGATGCTTATGTTTTCAAATCCCGCACGGCGGGCGTATTCGTAGCTTTTGTCAAATTCCGCGGAGGTGTGTATTCTTCCGAGGGAAGCAAGCTCGCTGTCTATATGGCTCTGCATACCGAGGCTCAGTCGGTTTACGCCGAGCTTTCTCAGCGCTTTGAGCGATTGCAGATTGACAGTTCCCGGATTTGCTTCGACGGTTATTTCAGCGTCTTTTTCAATATGGAAATTCCGTTTTGCAGACTCTATGAGCCTTGTGAACTGCTTCAGGGGGAGCATTGTCGGCGTTCCGCCGCCGAAATACACCGTGTCGACCGAGTATCCGCGGCATTCCTTTGACATATCCTCCATCTGGAGCATCATCGCCGACACATATCGCTCGACAAAGCCGTTTTCCTCAGGTGCAAACGAGTAAAAGTCGCAGTAGTCGCACTTGCGTGCGCAAAACGGGATATGAAGATACAGCCCCAGAGGTTTTCTTTCGGTTTTCATTCGTTTTAGCAGCCCCTTTCGCATGTTTTTTTAAAATCATATGATGCCTTGCACTCAGTCCTCGTCATCAAGCCGCAGAACTGCCATGAATGCTTCGGGCGAGACCTGCACCGAGCCGAGCTGACGCATCTTTTTTTTGCCTTCCTTTTGCTTTTCAAGCAGTTTCTTCTTTCTTGTTATGTCGCCGCCGTAGCATTTTGCAAGCACGTCCTTGCGCAGCGCCTTGACGGTTTCACGCGCGATTATGCGCGAGCCTATCGCCGCCTGTATCGGCACTTCAAAAAGCTGACGGGGAATATTGTCCTTTAGTTTTTCCGCAATTTTGCGCGCTCTTGCGTATGCTTTGTCCTCGTGGACTATAAAGGAGAGCGCGTCCACGGTTTCTCCGTTCAGAAGAAAATCGAGCTTGACGAGCTTGCTCGGACGGTATTCCGACAGCTCATAGTCAAGGGAGGCATAGCCGCGCGAGCGGCTTTTCAGCGCGTCGAAAAAGTCATATATTATTTCATTCAGCGGCATGTCGTAGTGAAGCTCTACGCGCTCGGTGTCGATGTATTTCATATCGAGGAACACGCCGCGCCTGTCCTGACAAAGCTCCATAAGTCCTCCGACAAACTCAGTCGGCGTGATTATGCTTGCTTTAACCATAGGCTCGTATGCCGTCTCTATCTCGTCCGGCTGAGGATAGTTTGAAGGATTGTCTATCCTGACCTTTTCTCCGTTTCTCTTCAGTACTTCATATATAACGCTCGGTGCGGTGGTTATAAGGTCGAGATTGAACTCCCGCTCAAGCCTTTCCTCGATTATCTCCATGTGGAGAAGTCCGAGAAAACCGCAACGGAAACCGAATCCGAGCGCAATGGAAGTCTCAGGCTCGAATTTAAGCGAAGCGTCGTTTAGCTGGAGCTTTTCGAGAGCGTCGCGCAGATCTCCGTAGCGCGCGCCGTCGGCGGGGTAGATTCCGGCAAATACCATGGGAAGCACATTCTTAAAGCCCTCGCACGGCTCGTTTGCGGGCGCGTCTGCGTGCGTTACGGTGTCGCCTACTCTGGTGTCGCCTATGAACTTGATGCTTGCCGTAATGTAGCCGACCATTCCGGCGGAAAGCTCCTCGCATTTTGAAAGCCCGAACGGCTCCATCGTGCCGACCTCGACAACATCAAATTCCGCTCCGCTGTTCATCAGCTTTATTCTTTCGCCCGCATGCAGTCTGCCGTCAACGACACGAACATATACCACAACTCCGAGATAGCTGTCATAATACGAATCGAAAATAAGGCATTTGAGCGGAGCGTCCTCGTCTCCCTTCGGAGCAGGGATGTCAGAGATTATTTTGTCCATCACGTCCCCGATGTTGAGACCTGTTTTCGCGGAGACGGCGGGACAGCCCTCGGCGGGAATGCCTATAACGTCCTCGATCTCGCTCCGCACCTTTTCCACGTCTGCCGACGGAAGGTCTATTTTGTTGATGACGGGAACTATCTCAAGCCCCGCGTCGGCGGCAAGATAGGCGTTTGCGAGTGTCTGCGCCTCGATGCCCTGCGTTGCGTCAACGACAAGAAGCGCGCCGTCGCAGGCGTTGAGGGAACGCGACACCTCATAGTTAAAGTCAACGTGGCCGGGGGTGTCGATGAGATTCAGCACATACTGCTTGCCGTCAGGCGCATTGTAATCTATTTTTACCGCGCGGGATTTGATGGTGATTCCGCGCTCGCGTTCAAGCTCCATGTTGTCAAGAAGCTGATTTTCCATCTCCCTTTTTTCGACCGTGTCCGTATATTCAAGCAGGCGGTCGGCCAGAGTGGACTTTCCGTGGTCGATGTGGGCGATGATGGAAAAATTGCGTATATGTTTTTGCT
>JBJFAQ010000198.1:0-3103 GCA_051887995.1 Eubacteriales bacterium | reverse complement strand
AAGCGGACAGAGGAGAAGGGTTCGGTGAACCCATTGCAGTCGCATTTGAAGAAGCACACCGCTGCTATGATTCATGTTTATGGATAGATCCCATCGGAAGATTGTGGTTTGCCTGGTCTTATGCACCGGAGCATGCCGTATATGCCGCAATCTGCAATGACCCTGATGCAAACGAAATCATTTGGAGCAAAGAAAGGATAATAGGAAAAGATGTGATGCTGAATAAACCTACTGTTCTTTCCACAGGAGAATGGCTTTTTCCGATGGCGGTTTGGAATTACGGCGTAAGAGCAATCGAAAGCAAATACGATACAGCGGACAATGACAAAGGCTCTTTTGTATACAAAACCATTGATAACGGATTAACTTTTGAAAAGTTTGGAAAAGCAGAAGTTAAAGACCGTTCCTATGATGAGCACATGATACTCGAATTTAAAGACGGAAGTCTCGGTATGTTTGTCAGGACGAAATACGGTATAGGAGTATCCTATTCATATGACAAGGGAAAAAGCTGGACAGAAGGCAGGGACTCGGGACTTGGCGGACCGTGTTCGAGATTTTTCATAAGGAGGCTAAAGTCAGGACGTATTCTTCTTATAAATCACTGTAATTTCAAAGGCAGAAATAATCTTACAGCCATGCTGTCGGAGGACGAGTGTAAAACATGGAAATACAAATTACTTTTGGATGAGCGCGACAACGTATCCTATCCGGATGCCTTTGAATGCGAAGACGGATATATTTATATTACTTATGACAGAGAAAGAGGAGCGTTTTTGAAAAGCTTGGATGAGGTTTATTCAAGCGCCAGAGAAATTCTGATTGCAAAAATTACGGAAAACGATATTATAAACGGCAGTATTTCAGACAGCGGCAGTTATATAAAAAAAGCAGCTTCCAAACTCAGCAAATATGCATTGGAAAGCGAAAATCCGTACAATGAAACAGATAGATTTTCCGACAAGGAATTAGCATGTCAGCTATCCGCAAAAACAACCGACGAAATAATATCATGCATTTTTGACCGTTATAAGATAAATTGCATGAATTTGCATAAAATAGACAGCAAAAAACTGGATATGCTTCTTGATGAACTAAAAAAAGGAACTTCCGACAAAGAAAAGGTTCTTTTTGAAATAATTGCACTTGTGCGCTCCGTGACATGTCTCGAAAAAAGCGAAATCCCTATCATTGACCGCATCAAGGACATCATCAAAGAGAATCTGTCATCAGGTCTTTCTGTTGAAGAACTTGCAAATTTGCTCGGAATAAGCAAATATTATATGTGTCACCTTTTTAAAAAAGCCACGGGAATTACCATTAAAAATTATGAAAAAGCGGCAAGAATATCGAAAGCCAAGGAGTATCTGATAAATTCCGACAAACCGATAACAGAAATCGCACATAAATGCGGGTATGAGAACAGCTGTTACTTTTCGGAAATGTTTATTACATCCGAAAAGGTTTCACCGAGTCAATACAGAAAGCTGCTCAAAAACAGTCAAGGGCATGACAGGGATGTGATTTATTACAGTATGCTAAGGCATATTGATTTAACAGACGAACTTGAAATCAGCAATCTTTCCGAAATCGGCAAAATAAAAAGCTATGCTGTGACAATGCCATCTGAAAAATACGCTTTTCTACACGAAAGCGCAATAATCAAATATCATAATGTTCTGTTTGCCGCATGGTATAACAACAAAAAGAACGAATTGTTCGGAGAAACGCCTATTCGCTTCTCATACTCTTGCGATGAAGGTCAGAGCTGGAGCAGTCCGAAAGTGGTAGTCAGTGATGAGAGTGAGAAAATTCTATACTGCCCTCCCGTATTCGGTATTTGCGATGATAAGCTGTATATGCTTCTGAATCAAATGGTTGCCCCGGATCACATTCATTCGCTCGATTTGTATGAATATAACGAAATCGAAAAAACATTCAAATTTATTTGGTCAAAGCCGATACCGTTTAAGCTTAATACAAATGTTTATACATTAGCAAACGGAAAACTGATTTTGCCGGGCAGAATCGGAGAAATCGATAAATTTCCGAACACGCCTGCCGTTCTCATATCCGATTCGGGCAAAATTGACGATGAGTGGAGACTTGTAAAGATTCAAAAAGACGGCAATCTTGCCGACGGCTCAAAATTTGTACATCCGGAGGTTTCTCTTATTACTCTAAAAGACAAAATTTACGCTTTTTGCAGAAATGACGAACGCAAAGTCCCTGTCATTTATGTATCAAATGACTTCGGAGAAACCTGGAGCGAGCCATTTTCTCATAACATACCGTTTTCCGCCTCTAAAACATACTCAGGAACGCTGTCCGACGGAAGAAATTATGTTATAGGTAATCTTTCACCTGACAGAAGCAAGCTGGTGCTTTTCTTAAGCGAGCAGAAGACAATGAGGTTTACACGGGAATTTATAATTCAGGACGGCTTTTCAAACGATCTCGGCTTCGGACTTCGCTGGCACTATCCATCGGCATACGAAAAGGACGGAAAGCTATATATCATATATACCGTCGATACAGAAAAGAACAAAAGAGGCGCTGTCGTGTCAGTCATTGAAATTTCTGAAATATAGCTTAAAAGAAGACACGCCTTTTATGTGGCTTTCCTCATAAAAATCATCTTTAACCCCTGCATTGCTTCATCGGCTTTTGCGGAAAAACAACCCGAAGCATAGAAATATGCTTCGGGTTGTTTTTCATATTGCAGTTATTTTTTAAGTGTCTCCGATAATTTGGTGTAAACCCTCGCAAACGGTAATGCTGCCGTCGCGCTCAACGTTCTTGCCGGTGAATCTGACAACAACCTCTCCTCTTGTAGAATGCTCCCACCGATACTCCGCATGCATGACCATGTCGCTATCGGTCATACCTGATATCATGGCGTCAACTTCGCTCACGCAGTCCGGAGCTATCCTGCCATGCCACAGGGCATAACATTCTTCGGGTGTGCTCTTTTCGTCCGCTCCCAAAAGCGCGCGCATTGTCTGGTCGGCAAACAGCTCACGGGTATTTTCCTTTGAATTGCATCTGATAATCCAAAGCCCTGTGTCAATACATGATAGAATGCCGTGCGTATCGAAATGCA
>JBJFAQ010000197.1:0-3132 GCA_051887995.1 Eubacteriales bacterium | reverse complement strand
CGTTTTCCGAGATTCTTTCGGTAAAGGAAAGCGCGTAAAACTCGGCATAATAAGTGGTCCTTATCGCGTTTCCGGGCGCGGCGAACAGAAAGGCAACTCCGGCAAGGGACAAAACCAGCGCCGCAATGAGAGTTTTCGGGATTTTTCTCCTTTTTAGCAGTCTGCGTACAAGAGCAAAGAGCAAAATGCAGAGCGAGGCAAACGAGTTCTGCTCTGTTGTGCATGAAGCGAAAAACGCAAGCGGAAGCAGAAGAAGAGAAAATTTATCGGTGTCGAGCGCGCGCTCAATCGTATAGAAAAGAAGGAGCGTGAGCAGTACGGGGAAAACATAGTTCATAAATCCTGTCGCCCAGTAGAGCGTCTGGCGCGAGATTTCCACCGAAAAAAGGGAGAGAAGGAGACAGGATACGGGAAGCGCCGCGCGGAGTGCCTCGGAGCGGAGGCTTCCTCTGTGTGTGTCAGAAGCTATGAAAGCCGTGAGCGCGTCAATGAGCAAAAGAGAGACCGAAGCGAATATTTTCCACGCCGTCATTGTGCCGCGCCAAAGAAGCAGTTCGTCAAGGAGGTGCACAAACGCTCTGCCGTTTACCTCCGTATAGTGACGTACATTTTCGCTAAGAAAGTACCCGACTCCGCGCGAAAAGAACGAAGCGTAGTAATAATCGTCCCCGAAGAGCGCAAGACTGTGGATTATGCGCGCCTGCCAGAGCGAAAACAGAAGCAGAGGCAGCCAGTGAAGCCGCTTTCCGATATATGAAATCGCCTTTTTCATCGGGATTTTTCACCACGGAGCATTTTTTCGAGGGTTTCGATTGCCTCGGCAACGGCAGAATGGTTGCAGTCGCGTGACAGAATGACGTCTGCGGCTTTTTTTGCGCCGTCGATTGCGTTTCCGACGGCAAAACCGATGTCGGCGCATTTCAGCATTTCGATATCGTTGCCATGGTCGCCCACCGCGGCGGCAATGCGTATGTCGGGAAGCCGTTTTCTGCACTCAATCAGTCCTGCTTCCTTGCCTCTTTCCGTCATGATAAGCTCCGCACAGTATTTGTAGGTTTTTATAACTACGCAACCGCGAGGAATGTCACGGCGGGGAAGTGAGGCAACAAGCCCTTCCACTTCCTTTTCCTCGCCCCAGAACGCGATTTTTACCCAGGGGTGCTCCGCTTCGCCGATGGCATTTATCTTTTTGAACGGAACAGACGAAATCTCACGCTGTTTTTCGAGCACCGGGAGGGTTCTTATATGTTGTACTTCAAAGCATGAATCAATCTCGAGCATGATTCCGGGATAGCTTCGGTGAATTTTTTCAATGAAGGGAATAATGTCTTCCCCAATCTCCGAAAGCAGGGAACATTCCCCTGTGTCAAGGTCGCAGAGAAGCGCACCGTTGGCGCATATGCATGGCGCGTTTGTATGGATACGGCTGTTGTATTCTCCGAGCTCGCTCGGCAGTCTTCCGGTGGCAAAGCAAAATCTGCCGCCCTCCGACATAAAATATTCGGCAGCTCTGACATTTTCCTCGCTTATCGAGCTGTCGGAGCCGCGAAGGAGCGTACCGTCCATGTCGGTTGTAAACAGCACTCCGTCAAAAACACCCATGTTATTTTTCCTCCGAATTTTTCATGGCCGTCCTCAGCGCCTTTTTGTCGGCACTTCTGAGCGCGTGCGTTTCTGTCTCAGTTTCGGCGTCGTATATGCAGAGCGCGCCGTACGGCGTTTTTTCATAGTCTGCGTCGCCTGAGTAATAAATATCAACGAAAAGTCCGACCGCGCCGTCATACGTCACGTCGTCAAATATAAATTTTCGGTAGGAATAAAGCTGTTTATACGCGCTTTTGACATCGGACGGGAAAAAACGTTCCTCCGAGAGAAATTCGGGGTCTTCGTTGTCCTCCGTGTTTTCGGGCGTAAGGTCTTTTGTTTTTACCACGGTGACGTCGTATACGTCGCTTTCTCTGTCCGGAACGCTTTCAAGGTCATAGTCAAGCGCCGTGCGCTTTAGCGTGCTGTTGTTATAGCGCACTGTTACCTGAAGCTGTTTTGCCTCCGGAATATATATACATTCCGTTACCGAAAAAAGCCCTGATGAGGTTATCGTTCTCTGCTTCTGCGTGACAAGCGTCAGCTTGCCTCCGTTATTCTCGTATGCTTCAAGCGTGTTTTCGTTTACCATAATGCCCTTGAGAGACGACGGATCGCCCGAAAAAAATACTCTCCACAGCACTATCGCATTGACGGTCAGAATAAAAAGATAAAAAAGAGCCTTAAAGCTCCATGCAACGATTTTTCCTGCTTTTGCCATTTGTTTTTCCTTTTTGTTTTTCATTGTCCCTATTATAACTTCCCATAAGCGTATCTGTCAAGCGCATATTGACAAAAAAACACGCCCGCTGTATAATATAGCTGTTATTCGGAGCGTTTGCGCGCCGCCAAGGGGGAAAAATGTATACGTATTCTTATATGCCGCAAAGGAATGCAAAAAAGGCGTCTTTTATCGTGATGGTGTGCTTTCTTCTCGGCTTCGGACTTATGTATTTTGCAAATTTTGTTTCGTATCGTTATATTTTGCAGATACTCGGAATTGCCGCTTTCGCCATCGGAATTTTCATGACGACACGCTATATAATCCGCAGATACGCGTATTCGATACAGAAAGCCGGAGACGGGGACTATGATTTTGTTGTAAATCAGGTGCAGGGTAAGCGCTCGACGGTGGTCTGCCGAGTGAATATGGACGAAATTTGCGCTTTTTATCCGGACAACGGAACCCGAAAGCCTCCGAAGGGAGTCGTCAAATACGACTACTGCCAGAATCCGGGCGACGGCGCTTATTTTATCGAAGCAGAGCTGAGAGAGGGCAATGCGGTGGTCAGATTTTCACCCGACGGGAAGATGGCGGAAATCATTGAGTCACTGCGCCCGAAAAATACGGAAATCGGTTCGGACGGAAAATAATTTGTGAAAAGCTCTTGACAAAAGAGGCAAATACGGGTATACTAAACAGGTACGGATTTTGCAACCGGCGTCCGTGCTGAGTGGAGAAGTACTCAAGAGGCCGAAGAGGCGCCCCTGCTAAGGGTGTAGGTCGGGTTTACCGGCGCGAGAGTTCAAATCTCTCCTTCTCCGCCA